>JAASSU010000144.1 GCA_021767705.1 Bacteroidota bacterium
CTTTTTGTACCCAGGGCCGGGGTCGAACCGGCACGAGAATTACCTCATTGGTTTTTGAGACCAACGCGTCTACCAATTCCGCCACCTGGGCGTTTACTTGCTGATACGCGTGGCTTTCACAAGTGGGTGCAAAAATATAAATTTTTAGATGAATACAAGTGTATTTTGCTTATTTTTATTGATTGATAGCATATGATTGTTAATGCAAAAATAATATTGTAATTTTGCGCCCGCATTTGACAGGCGTATCAATAAAATCAGAAATCATGTCGAACCAGGTAAACATTGTTGCTGGAAGAGCCACCAGATATTTGGCAGAGAAAATTGCTCACAGTTACGGGCAGGAATTAGGGAATGTCAATGTCACTGAGTTTTCTGATGGTGAGTTTCAGCCTTCATTCGAAGATAATATTCGTGGAAATGACATCTTTATTGTCCAATCCACTTTTCCGCCGTCAGAAAACCTGTTCGAGTTGCTGATGATTATTGATGCAGCAAAAAGAGCCTCAGCAAGAAATATCGTGGCCGTTATACCGTATTTTGGTTTTGCGCGCCAGGATCGCAAAGATCGTCCCAGGGTCTCTATTGCCTCGAAAATGATTGCTAACCTGCTTTCAGCTTCAGGAGTGAACAGAATTATTACCATTGACCTGCACGCCGACCAAATTCAGGGTTTCTTTGAGTTTCCGGTGGATCATCTTTTTGCCTCTTCGATATTTGTTCCCTACCTCAAATCGCTGAACCTGCCGAGAATCAGCATGGCTTCGCCGGATACAGGGGGAACAAAACGCGCAGCAAGCTATGCGAAGGTGTTGGAAACAGATTTCATTATCTGCTACAAGCAGCGTTCTAAACCTAATGCTGTGGCAGAGATGGCTGTTATTGGCGAAGTGGAAGGGAAAGACATTGTGTTGGTCGATGACATTATCGATACTGCCGGAACGATTACCCGAGCTGCTGAACTGATGATGGAAAAAGGGGCAAACAGTGTAAGGGCGATGGCCACACACCCGATTTTCTCCGGAAAAGCATTCGAGCGTATCGAAAACTCACCCTTCGAAAAGGTGTATGTTACCGATACTATCCCGTTGAAGCAGAAGTCTGATAAGGTGGAGGTGATTTCCACTGCTGAATTGTTTTCTGAGGTCATTCGTCGTGTACGTCACGATGAATCTATCAGTTCAATATTTAAATTCGAGAATCTTAAGAAGAGAAATAAATTAATTTAATCAAGTTTAATAAATCATTTTATGAAAACAGTATCATTGAGCGGTTCTCTGAGAGAGAACGTAGGGAAAAAAGATGCTAAGAAGAATCGTCGTGAGGGACTTATCCCTTGCGTACTTTACGGAGGTGAAGAGCAGAAGCATTTCACGTTAGCAAACAAAGAATTGGTAAAAACCATCTGGAATCCGGATGTGTTTATTTATCAACTGACCATTGATGGAAAAGAGCATCAGGCTATCGTACAAGACATCCAGTTCCACCCGGTATCTGATAAGCTTTTACATATCGACTTCCTGGAAGTTTTCGAAGACAAACCATTCATTATCACCCTTCCTGTTAAAGCAATGGGTAGTGCACCAGGACTGCAAAAAGGTGGTAAATTGTACATGAACCGTCGTAAGCTGCAGGTTAAAGGCTTGTTGAATGACATGCCTGAAACTATCAACCTGGATGTTTCGAAGATGGACGTGAATGACACCATTAAGGTGAAAGAGATTGATAACGATAAGCTCACTTTCCTCGATCCATCCAACAGCGTTGTGATCGCCATTAAATCAGCTCGTGCCATGGCCGCCATGGGGGCTGATATGGATCTTGACGAAGATGAAGAAGATGAGGAAGCTGCCGAAGGAGCTGAAGGAGCTGAAGGCGAAGAGTCAGGTGCTGAAGGCGAAGGCCAGGAATCATCGGAAGGTGAAGAGTAAGCCTGATTTTCCGAGAAATTATATGAGGGTGTGTCGGGCAATCGATGCACCCTTTGTTTTATAACAAGTATTTGATATGGAAAAATATCTTTTGGTTGGATTAGGAAACCCGGGAGCCAAATATGCCGGAACGCGACACAATATCGGGTTTGATATTCTGGATGTGCTGGCAGAAAAGAAAAGTGCGGTGTGGCAAACCGAACGTTATGGCGACATTACCACCATTAAGCTGAAAGGGCGTACAGTAATTTTGCTGAAACCCTCCACCTTTATGAACCTTAGCGGGAAAGCCGTCCGCTACTGGCAGGAAAAAGAGAACATATCGATTGAGAATACACTGGTGATTGTTGACGATGTGGCCCTGCCGCTGGGTCTTTTAAGAATGAAAAAGAAAGGCAGCGATGCCGGGCATAATGGAATATCGCACATTATAGAAATTTTACAAACCAACCAGTTTCCACGCCTGCGCGTGGGTATCGGAAATGATTTTGCGAAAGGATACCAGGTGCAGTATGTTTTGGGCCGTTGGGAAAAGGCCGAGATTGAAGCCTTACGTCCAAAAGTGGATAAAGCAGTGCAGATGTGTATTTCTTTTGTGATGATGGGGATAGAGCGCACCATGAACGAGTTTAATGAAAAGCAGGCACCACCACCCAAAACCAATGATAAAGAGCAGGAAAACAAAAAAGGCCCCGAATAATCGAGGCCTTTCTTCATTTTGTTGAACTACAGTTTAAAGCTGAACTTTTAGCTTTTTCCTGATAATAGGCTCCAGCTCTTCTGTTTTAACCCTTTCCTGTTCCATCGAATCGCGTTCGCGGATGGTCACCGTGTTATCTTCCAGGGTCTGGTGGTCTACTGTAATGCAATATGGCGTTCCGATAGCGTCATGACGACGATAGCGCTTGCCAATGGCATCTTTTTCTTCATACTGGCAGTTGAAATCGAGCTTCAGCTCATCCATGATTTCGCGTGCCTTTTCTGGTAAACCATCTTTTTTGGTTAATGGGAAAACGGCGGCTTTGATAGGTGCCAGCGACGGAGGAATGCGCAGCACGGTGCGTTCGGAACCATCCTCAAGCTTTTCTTCGCGATAAGCAAACGTTAATACGCTTAAAAACATGCGGTCGAGGCCAATGGATGTTTCCACCACGTAAGGTACGTAGCTCTCCTGCGACTCCGGATCATAATACTGGACTTTCCTTCCTGATAACTCCTGGTGGGCCGACAGGTCAAAGTCGGTGCGCGAGTGAATGCCCTCAAGTTCCTTGAATCCCATCGGGAAGTTAAACTCAATGTCATAGGCCGCATTGGCGTAATGCGCCAGCTTGTCGTGCTCGTGCAGGCGGTAGTAGTCATCGCCAATACCCAGGGCTTTGTGCCACTTGATGCGCTGGTTTTTCCAATAGTCGAACCATTCCATCTCTGTACCCGGCTTCACAAAAAACTGCATCTCCATCTGCTCAAACTCACGCATCCTGAAGATGAATTGGCGGGCAACGATCTCATTACGGAAAGCTTTCCCTATCTGGGCGATTCCGAAAGGAATTTTCATGCGGCCGGTCTTCTGAACGTTGAGGTAGTTCACAAAAATACCCTGGGCCGTTTCGGGGCGCAGATAAATTTTGTTTGAGCCTTCACTCAAAGAACCCAGCTTGGTGTCGAACATCAGGTTGAACTGACGCACTTCGGTCCAGTTTTTTGATCCGGATACCGGGCATGCAATTTCCAGCTCTTCAATTAGCTTTTTCAAGTCTTCAAAATCCTCTTCCTCAAGGTCTTTCACCATGCGCTTGATGATGGTGTCTATCTGCTCATTGTATTTCTGAACCCGCGGATTGGTGTTTACAAACTGCTCCTCGTCAAAATCGTCGCCAAAACGCTTTTTTGCTTTCTTGATTTCTTTCTCAATCTTACCGCGGATTTTTTCCACATGGTCTTCAATCAGCACATCGGCACGATAGCGCTTCTTTGAGTCTTTGTTATCGATCAACGGGTCGTTAAAAGCGTCTACGTGTCCCGAAGCTTTCCAGACCGATGGGTGCATAAAAATGGCAGAGTCGAGTCCTACAATATTTTCATGATATTGCACCATCGATTTCCACCAGTATTCCTTGATATTGTTTTTCAGCTCCACGCCATTGGGGCCGTAGTCGTAAACGGCACTGAGCCCATCATAAAGTTCACTCGATTGAAAGACAAAGCCATACTCCTTCGCATGGCCTATGATTTTTTTAAAAAGATCGTCGTTGTTTTTTGCCATGGCGCAAAAATAGTAATGTTATGTTTTTAAAACTAATTTCAGCTTGCTACTAGCTGGTAAAGAAGTCGAAGACGTTGCCGAGCGTGCTCGTTTTTCCTTTATACAGTTCTGTATAGCCGCAGTTGGTGCAGGTTACGACTGTGAATTTTTTATTCTGCACATCGAAAATTTTTGCAAAGGCACCGCCTGTCGCTCTAATCATATCGGTTTCGTAATGCGTTCCGCCGCATTTGGCGCATTGGTATTTGATTTTTTGGTTCATGGTATTTGATTTTTTACGAATTTATGAATTTCCGTTTAAATATTTCTTCCTGTTTTTCCAAAAAGGGTTTAAACTCTTTCTTGGAGAAGAGCCGGGCGCGCGTGCTGGGTGTGTTGTTTACATCTATCACATAAATTTTCTGGTCTTTTTTATGCCTGATGACGTCCATCTCGCCAAACTCAAGGTTTAATGCTTGACTGAGTTTCAGTATCAACTCTTTTTCATTTTCAGAAAGAGCTTCTTTAGTCGGCACTAAACTTGCTTTTTTGGCAATACTGAACCGGTTTGAGGGAAGTCGGTACTGATAAAAAACAAACGGGATTTCGCCGGCCATAATGGGCACCCTGATATCCTTGTGGAAATTATCTTCAGTTTCATTATCTAAAACCTTCTGGTAAATAAATCCCTCCTCTTTATGAGGTACCGGACAATCTATGATTGCCCCATCGTGTGTGGCATTTGCGTCGCTCTTTTTTACGCATTGGCCGTGGTGTTTTGTCGGGTCGCAAAATGAAGAATAGCCAAACACTTCTGAAAAGGCTTTCTCAACATTTTTTTTGCTGATGTCGCGCGAATGCAGGTTAATGACACGTTTTGATTTTGCGATGTTTTCCATCACTTCATAGTGTTTCCTGAAAGTTGTGTCTTCATAATAAACAGCGACCTCAAAAGCTCTTTCGAGCTTGTTCGTCAGGTTATAGTTCATATGCCTGCAAAGTTTGTAAAGAGCAGAATGCCGGCTGGGGAAATCAGGCCATGCCAGGATGGTCTTAGAACGAAAACCATTTTTCAGATAGTTTATCAGTTCCTGAAAAGAAAAGACAATTTCTTTGTAGACTAATTCCGGGAGAGGCATCCCGGGACGATAATCGTTTTTGATGCCGCTACGTTTGTTTAATGCATGCTTCATTACAATTGTTCAGCTTTTGGTATTTTTGCAGGATGACAAACATTGTCATCAGCGGCAAAATTAATAGAAAAAACTATGGATCAGAACAAGGAGATTTTCTATCATCCGGGATTGGGGAAAACAGGCACCACTTACCTGCAATACAAGTTTTTTCCAAAACTAAAAGGGATAAATTATATTCAACGTACCAAATACAACCGGATTACTGCACTGATTCAGAAGTCATCAGCATCACGTATTTTAGTCTCTCGCGAGTTTGATCGCCAGTTTTTTGATGAGGTGGATAAATTCGCTGCCCACTTTCCGGATGCGCACCCGATACTTGTCCTCCGGCGCCATGATAAGTGGATAGCTTCGCAATACCGGCGGCTCACTAAAAATGGTCGAGGACATACTTTTAAGGAGTTTATCGACATCGAAAAGAATGATGGCCGCTGGGACAAGCGCGTGCTGAATTTTTATGAGCGGATTCAGTTTTTGGAGGAGAAGTTCAGCCACAAGCCGCTGGTGCTTTTCCACGAAGAATTAAAGAACAATCCGCAAAGCTTTTTCGATAAGATTGCACAGTTTACGGGAGCTGACTACAACATCAACAATATCTCGCTTTCTTCGAAGCATGTCTCGTATAATGAAAAGCAATTGAAGGCGGTTCGTAATTTTGCACGTAAAACTTTTTTCAAATGGAAGGGGAAGCACCTTGGGCATGATGGTGGTTTTGAAAGGCGTTTCAGAAAGGTGGTTTCACATCTCATTATGTATGTTCACTTCCTTTTTCCTAAAGATACGCCCGATAACGAGCCCTTAATTCCCGAAAAGGATTTGGAGGCAATCCGAAAAGCTTATGCCGATGACTGGCAAAAGTGTGTGGATTATGCAAAGAACAACCCGGTAGAGAGGTTGGTCTGATTAAACAGCGTCATTGTTTTGTCTGGCAAATTCGATGCACCGCTGCCAGTCCTCCTCGTAAAAGTCTCTGATCATCGACATTTCCTCTTTCGGGATGAGCGGCTTCTCGCTAATCCAAACGTTCGGGATGGCTTTGGCAAGGTAGAGCGCTGAATAGCGCATCACTTTGTTCCCGAACTTGATCAGCTTACTCATCGAATGATTATCTATATACTGCTTTTCGCGAAGGAAGGTGTTTCTGGAAATCCACCTTCTTACTTTCAGCTCTTTGTCGTTGTAGGATGTGTGCCGCGGACTGAAATCAATCCCATCATTCCCATCAATCTCCAAATAATTCATGATTTGCTTCAGGAAACGTTCGGGTTGGTCTTTCAGGTCGTGATGGAAGAGCACCAAAGGCTTGTGCCTGAAATTCTTCAATATGCTTTCTATTTTTGGATAATAGTACAAATCCTGTTTTTTCCATACTCCCTGGTCGTTTCGAATGTCGAAGTACTCACTGAAAATCCAGGGATGACCGTTTTTTACCACTCTTTTGTAGTGGCTGGCAATCCACTTATCGTGACGCCTGAAAACAATAATAATTCTTGCTTCAGGGTGTTTTTTGGCGAAGCTTTCTAATTCGTCGGTGAGGGTGCGGCTAAATTCATGCGACAGCAAAATTTTCCGGTGGTTCCCCTTGCGGATAATTTCATCCGCCTGACGAAACCCTTTTTTGGGGATGTAATGGATTCCTTTTAGCTTAGGAAAAATCTGTGTTTGTGTGAAAGTAGTTGCTGTGCGCCCCAGCCCTACATGCCAGTATATGGTTGGTTTCATCTGCATAATCATTTCCGCAAAATTAGTCTATTTCTGAGGTGTTACACCCCCCCTTTTTTCTGCCTTCATCTGCCGGCTTAAATGAGAAGAGAAAGAGGCTTAAAAAGATGCTGAAGAGTATGGCAGGGCGCTGCTGGTCGAGTGGCACCTCAGAGATCATTGCCAGCAGCAGGATAAAGAAAACCATGCGGGTCATAAAATAGCGGTGCCCTTTCTGAACAATCCAGGAGCCAAAAAAGGCGAACAAAAACCACGCAAAGCCAAGCAATCCGAAGGTGGCCAGAATTTTCAGGTACTGGTTATGGCCACCAACAAGGTTCATTTTATCTGCGTTTTCATATTTCTCGCTGAAGTATTCGTCGTAGGCCTTTTTGATGTCTCCATTGCCAACACCCACTATCGGGTGGTCTTTAAAAATGGAAATCATCGCCTGATATGCTTCGGCACGTTTGGTTACCGAGTCGAAAGGCTTTCCGGTTTTCAGATAAATGTCGAACGATTGTGCAACAGTGTAAATCCTGTTGTAGTAAAAATTCCTGGGCGAGGCATAGATGGGATTTGTATGTCCCTTCTCCACATTCAGGATATCCTGAGCGGTGAGTGCTTCCATTCCTTCTGCATCTTTTTTAAGTCCTTTTGCGGTCATATACCTGATGAGTGTGGCGTAGAGCGGCTGGCCTTTTTTGTCTTTGGCCTCAAAATCAATAGTGCTTCGCTTGTTCCATGACTCCCTTAGCTCTTTGCGTGAGTTGTACAATCCAACATAATGGCCGTTTTCCATCAACTTATTCTTAAGGTTATGATGGTATTTATTGCCCCGGGCAGTTTCCTTTTCCAGCTCAGCGCGCTTTATTTCATAGTCCTGAAAATTCTTTGCATACACTTGCTGAAAAACATAAACCGGAAAAAGCGGCGCTAACAGCATCAGCAACATCGCCGGATATTTGATGAAGTGTTTCATCTTTAAAAACCTTACGAAAAGCAC
>JAASSU010000145.1 GCA_021767705.1 Bacteroidota bacterium
TCCTCTATCTTGCGGCGCTGAGTTACATCAAGTAAGGAAGCCACACTTTTGGTTGTGTTTGGAATCATCTCAACAAACAAATAGATATTCTTTACTTTGTGGTTTCTATCGATGAACTTAAACTCATATTCTGTCAGCGCCTTTTCCTGCTCTTTTCTTCTCAAGGCATGCTGCTCGCGCATCCAATATAGATCGTCATCCGATACGAAATCCATCCATTTTTTCTTGTTGATTATCTCGGCTGATGAATAACCTGATAGTTTTTCAAACTGTTTGTTAGCAAGCGAAATGGTACCATCTTCTTCCAAAATACATGTGGCCGCTCCTGTGTTTTCAAAAACAGTCCGGTATTTTTCTTCGCTGAAGCTTAACTGCTGGTTGAGGGCTCTCAGTTGCTGCTCGCTGGCGCTAAGTTGTTGGTTACTGGCATCGAGCTGCTGGTTAATGGCTTTTAGCTGCTGCTCTCCGGCCTGAAGCTGGTGGTTAAGGTTTGAAAGCTCATTGTTCGATTTATCAAGCTTTCTCACAAAAAAACCAACAACAAAGCCATAAATCACCAGAATAAATAAAATAAGTGCTCTGTTGTGTAGCTCGTGCTTTGGGATATCTGTGACCAGCAATTCAAAAAAAGTTCCTTCATAGAAAA
Organism: Bacteroidota bacterium; assembly: GCA_021767705.1. Taxonomy (GTDB): domain Bacteria; phylum Bacteroidota; class Bacteroidia; order Bacteroidales; family JAIPAH01; genus JAIPAH01. The sequence continues at coordinate 647 of JAASSU010000145.1, forward strand.
TAAAAAAATCCAATGCCGCATCGACGATCCAAATCAAAAGGCCAAATAAAAAAGAAATCCCGATAACTTTATTTCTTCTGGATATCATATCATCAGTTTTTCGTTGTTTATACTAAATTCTATCCATGGTTTAAAATGGTCATCTCCTGTACTAAGATACAATTTCCCGGACCACACTTCCAGCTTCAACCCTCTTCTTTCATAACCTCCTGACTCTTCCGCCACTATTTTAATCTTCTTATCTCGAAGAATCTCCTTAACTGACCGGAGGTTCTCCATTCCGACAGCATCCTGTTTGCGCCTGAGAACATTGCCTCCGCCCACCACAGTGGCCTCCATATGCTCGGCTTTGCATCCTTTATCTTCCATTTGACCTATTAAACTATCGATTGCGTTTCGAGCAAACCTGTTTTCCTCATAATCATAGCTTTTGGGTGCTTTACCCGGAAGCATAACATGAGCCATACCTCCTATCCTTAAAGAATTATCGAAGACTGCAACAGCCACACACGATGCTATTGCTTTAGTGATCAACAAGCACCTGCCTTGAGCCACTTTCACGTCGCCGGTGTATAAATCAATGATTTCTGGCATCGCATAAAGATAGATTATATCTGTATCAAATTCAAGAACTCCAGCTCTTTTATAAGAAAAATCTTATACTGATGTTAATAGAAATAGCGCATGAGGACTCAGCTTACTAAAAACACCCTGAAACCGGAATTTCATCCAAGTGTTAATTCTGAGATCATACCTTGTTAAAGATTTACCAAAACAGCATATTTTGGTTAATTTTGTGCTTCACTAACTGAATAAAGACAGCATGGAAACAGCTACAAACGTTTCAAATAATATATCCGAAAAGCTATTAATACTCGGCTCATATCTCGAAGGTGATATCTACGTTGATGAAACCTGGAGAAGGCTTTATGCCACAGACGCTTCTGCTTATCGCGAAGTACCTGTCGGCGTGGTCAGGCCCAGAAACACAAAAGACCTAAAGAAACTGATCGCGTTTGCCAACAAGAATAAAACCAGCCTGATTCCCCGCACGGCAGGAACATCGCTGGCAGGGCAGGTAGTTGGGAGTGGAATTGTTACAGACGTTTCGAAATACATGACCTCCATTTTGGAGATTAACGAAGAGGAAAAATGGATACGTGTTGAACCCGGAGTGGTGCTGGAGGAGATGAATCAACTCCTTTTGCAGAAAGGACTGTTTTTCGGCCCCGAAACATCCACGGCCAACCGCTGCATGATGGGCGGAATGGTTGGCAACAATTCCTGTGGCCTGCACTCGCTTGTTTATGGCAGTACCCGCGACCATACACTATCGGTAACCGTATTACTTAGCGACGGAACCAAAGCTACTTTTGGTCCATTGAGCAATGAAGAGTTTAAAGAAAAGTGCCGACTGGACAACAAAGAAGGTGAAATCTACAGGAAGATGGATGAGATTTTTTTCAGCCAGGAAAACCAGGATGAAATCCGATCTCATTTTCCCGATCCGGAGATTCACCGGAGAAACACGGGGTATGCGCTCGACCTCTTGCTGCAAAGCAATGTTTTTGGCAAGAGCGAAGAGCCTTTTAATTTAAGTAAGCTCATCAACGGCTCGGAAGGAACGCTGGCTTTTATTACCGAAATCAAGCTTAACCTTGTGGAAGCCCCGCCAAAACACAAAGCCCTGCTCTGTGTACATTTCAATAAACTCAGCGATGCTTTCAAAGGCAATTTGGTGGCCTTAAAGCACCATCCCACGGCAGTGGAATTGATGGACAAAAAGATTCTTGACCTCACCAAAGGAAACATAGAACAACGAAAAAACCGCTTTTTTGTCGAGGGTGATCCCGAAGCCATTCTTATCATTGAGTTTGCCCGGAAAACCGAAGCCGAACTGGAACAAGCGGTCAATGAATCCCTCTCTGATTTCAAATACCAGAAAATGGGTTACAGCTTTCCGGTGGTCAAAGGCAAAGACATTCCGAAAGTGTGGAATTTGAGAAAGGCAGGGTTGGGCGTGCTTTCAAACCTGCCGGGTGATGCCAAACCCGTATCTGTTATCGAAGATACTTCGGTGAAACCGGAACTGCTTCCCGAATATATGGAGGAGTTTGGACAACTGATGGAAAAGTACAAACTCGAATGTGTGTATCACGCCCACATTGCTACGGGTGAACTGCACCTGCGACCGATTCTCAACCTGAAAGATCCGGGCGACGTGGAGCTTTTCAGGACGGTGGCCCGTGAAACCGCCAAGCTTGTAAAAAAATACCGTGGCTCTCTGAGTGGCGAGCATGGCGACGGCAGGCTGCGCGGAGAATTTATCCCGCTGATGGTTGGAGAGAAGAACTATAAGCTGATGAAAGAGGTGAAGGAGGTTTTTGATCCTAATCACATCTTCAACCCCGGAAAAATTGTAGACACCCCTCCTATGAACACCTCGCTGCGCTATGAACCCGGAATACCCACAAGAGAAATTGAAACTGTTTTCGATTTCTCGAAAGAGCAAGGGATTCTGAGAGCGGCAGAAAAGTGTAACGGCTCGGGCGACTGCCGAAAGAGTGAAAAAATAGGCGGCACGATGTGCCCCAGCTACCAGGCCACGCGCGACGAATCAGCAACAACGAGGGCGCGGGCCAATATTTTAAGGGAATTCCTGACCAACTCCGGGAAGGAAAATCCTTTCAATCATGGGGAAATCTACGAGGTGCTTGATTTGTGCCTGTCATGCAAGGGTTGCAAGTCGGAATGCCCGAGCAATGTTGACGTTGCCAAGCTGAAAGCTGAATTCCTGCAGCACTATTACGATGACAACGGTGTTCCGATGCGCACACGAGCCATTGCCTACATATCCACTATCAATAGGCTTGGTTCCATAATGCCGGGAATCACCAACTTTTTTATGAGCAACAAGTTCACCTCAACACTGATGAAAAAAACACTTGGTTTTGCCACGAACCGGTCCATCCCTTTGTTGTACAAAACCACCTTGCGTGCATGGGGCAAAAAAAACCTGCCAAAACTCAACCCTGCTCACCCTATCAAGAAAGTTCATCTTTTTACCGATGAGTTTACGGAATATAACGACACTGAAATTGGAATAAAAACCATTAAACTTCTAACAAAGCTGGGCTATGAGGTGAGTTTGCCGGATCATGAAATCAGTGGGCGGACTTTTCTCAGCAAAGGACTTTTGCGAAAAGCAAAATCTATCGCCAACCACAATATTGAGCTGCTAAGCCCGCATGTAACCCCCGAAACGCCCCTTATCGGGATTGAGCCTTCGGGAATCCTTACTTTCCGTGATGAATATCCTGATTTAGCCACTACCGAAAACAAAGTGAAAGCTAAAAAGCTGGCGGCTTCAGCACTCATGCTCGACGAATTTTTTGAGAAGGAAGTAGCTGCAGGAAATATCATTCCGGAGCAATTCACCAACGAAAAGCTCAGCATTAAACTGCACGGGCACTGTCAGCAAAAAGCGGTGGCCTCCACCGCTCCCACCAAAAAGATGCTTTCATTCCCGCAAGGATATGATGTTCAGGAAATCCCATCGGGATGCTGCGGAATGGCCGGATCTTTTGGCTACGAGAAAGAACATTACGAAGTATCAATGAAAGTCGGAGAACTTGTATTGCTACCGGAAGTGAGGCAAACGCCATCAGAAACAGTTATTGCAGCGCCGGGCACAAGCTGCCGCCACCAGATAAAAGACGGAGCAGACCGGAAAGCCATGCATCCGGCCGAGATAATGTGGGAAGCACTTGCAAAGTAAAAATATATCCCTCTTATAACATTGATTTTATGTGATTTATATTATTTTACACGATTATTCTCAGTATAATGAGAATAATTGTACAAATATTCTCATTATACTGAGAATATTTGTATATTTGTGTTTAAAATACTGAATAATAATATGTCTGTAGATTATAAACAAGTACTCTTTGAGCAAAAGGAAGAACTCTCCTTAAAGAAATCAGAAACATTGATTCACCGTGATAAAATGAGTGAAATTAATATCGACAGTAATTTAGCTCAAATTATCACCGGCATTCGTCGCTCCGGAAAATCCACAATTGCAACCATGATGCTCAATGGAAAACGTTATGGTTTTATCAATTTTGATGATGAAAGATTATATACGCTTGAAGCAAAAGAATTAAACAGTCTTCTTGAATCGGTATATTCAGTTTATGGGGAAATAGATTATTTGTTGTTAGATGAAATCCAAAACATAGACGGATGGCATTTATTTGTAAACAGGCTCTTGAGAAAAAACATGAAAATTGTTCTTACAGGTTCAAACTCAAACCTGCTCAGTAAAGAAATGGCAACGCACCTTACGGGCAGATATTTACTGAATGATTTGTACACCTTTTCTTTTAAAGAATATCTTAAAGCAAATCGAATTAATTCGAGCTATAATACTGCTAAAGAAAAAGGTATCCTCAACAAATATTTCATGGATTACTTAACCAATGGCGGTTTTCCCGAAATAGTATTCGGAGAGGATAAGAACAGTTACATAAAAAGCTTATTCGAAGCTATTGTTTCAAAAGATATTATATATCGGTTTAACATTAGAAATATTAAGTCATTTAGAGAAATTGCCTATTGGCTAACAAGCAATTATTCAAAAGAATTAAGCTATAACAGAATTAAAAACATTTTCAAGGTTGGCAGTGAAAACACTGTCAAGAATTTTATTTCCTATCTGGAAGAAGCTTGGGTGGTAATCAGCATTCCTAAATTCTCATTTAAAAAGCAGGAAAGCATCCGAAACAGGAAAATATACCTTGTTGATAATGCATTCGCAAGTCTCAACGATGAATCAAGCCCTAATACAGGCAGGCTTTTAGAAAACGTCGTTTTAATTCAACTGATGAGGCTTAAGAATTCGCGTAGCTATGAAGTATTCTATTATAAACAAAATACGGAGGTTGATTTCTTAATATATAAGAACAGAAAAGTTAAAGAACTAATCCAGGTATCAGCTTTTATTCATGAGGACAAGACAAAAGAAAGGGAAATAAGGGCACTGTTGACAGCTTCTGAAAACACCAATGCAGAAAGTCTTATTATCATTACAATGGACGAAAAAGATATATTATTAAGAAAAGGGAAAGAGATTAAAATCATTCCTGTGGTTGAATGGATTCTTGAAATGGATAGTAATATTTCCTACTAAGTAAATTCCCGTAAATCCCATTTCGAAAAAAGCGATATATTCGTCGGCATTAAATTTTATTAACCAAAACAAACATACTGTGAGAAATCTGATTGTATTACTGGTTGCAGGGCTGATAGCATTCTCATCCTGCAATAACCAAAAAGAAGAAAAAATGACGAATCCACTTTTAGGTGAATTCAATACACCTTACGAAGTTCCACCTTTCGATGATATTAAGGCTGAGCATTACATCCCGGCTTTTGAAAAAGGTATGGAAGAGCACAACAAAGAAATTGAAGCAATTATCAATAATGAAGAGGCTCCGAATTTCGAAAATACGATTGCTGCTGAATCGAGGAGCGGGGCGTTGCTAAGCCGCACAGCATCTGTTTTTTACGGATTGAACAGTGCCAACACAAACGATGAAATGCAAAAAATTGCTTCTGAAATATCTCCGAAGCTCTCGGCTCATTACGACGGCATCAATCTGAACCCGGATCTTTTTAAGCGCGTGAAGGCAGTTTACGATAAGCGCAGCGAACTCGATCTGAATGAGGAGCAGGAATACATACTTGAAAATGTTTATAAAGATTTTGTAAGAAGCGGTGCGCTCCTCTCCAAAGAAAAAAAGGATGAACTGAAAAAGATCAACTCCAGGCTGTCGACTCTTTCTTTAGAGTTTGGCCAGAATGTTCTGGCCGAGACCAATAATTTTAAGATGGTAGTGGATAACAAAGACGACCTTGCGGGACTTCCTGAAAGTGTGGTTCAGGCTGCTTCAGAAACTGCCGAGGCCAGCGGTCATCCCGGAAAATGGGTTTTCACCACGCAAAAAACCAGCATGATCCCGTTCCTTCAGTACGCTGAAAACCGTGAGCTGCGCAAAAAGCTATACATGGCCTACACCCATCGCGGAAACAATGACAATGAGTACGATAACAAGGAAATCCTAAAAGAAATGGTCAACCTGAGGCTTAAGCGCGCCAATCTGCTGGGATATGATACGCATGCGGATTATCGTCTTGAAACGCGCATGGCCAAAAAGCCAGAAAATGTCAATAATCTCCTGATGCGCGTATGGGAAGCCGCACTGCCGGTAGCCAAGGCAGAGCGCGAGGCCATGCAGAAAATGATTAACAAGGAAGGTGGGGATTTCGAACTGCAAAGCTGGGACTGGTGGTATTACGCTGAAAAAGTCAGAAAGCAAAAATATGACCTGGATGACAGTGAGCTACGTCCTTATTTCGAGCTGGCTAACGTGCGCGATGGTGCTTTCGAAACGGCCAACAAGCTTTTCGGAATCAGCTTTGAAGAAGTGAATAATGTACCTCTTCCACATCCTGACGCGCAGGCGTTTGATGTTACCAATGAACAAGGAGAACACATCGGGCTGTTGTATATGGATTTCCACCCGAGAACAAGCAAAAGAGGGGGCGCATGGTGTGGTGGTTACCGCGACCATGAAGTTGATGCGAATGGAAATGAAATTAAACCATTAGTTACTATTGTGTGTAACTTTACTAAGCCTACCTCAGATACACCAGCACTGATTAGCCTTGATGAAGTTGAAACCCTTTTCCATGAGTTCGGACATGCCCTTGATGGTTTGTTTGCACAAAACACCTATCCTACAACTTTTGTTGCGAGAGATTTTGTGGAGCTGCCATCACAGATTATGGAGCACTGGTCTACCCATCCTGATGTAATAAAAGAGTATGCCACCCATTACAAAACCGGCAAAGCTATCCCGCAAGCGCTTATCAATAAAATAGAAAAGAGTGCGCTTTTCAACCAAGGGTTTGCCAATGTGGAATTTACTGCCGCGGCTCTGCTCGACATGGCATACCATACCCTGGAAAAGCCCCTGTCTATGAATGTGATGGCGTTTGAAGACCAATACCTCAATAGTATTGGCCTCATTCCTGAAATATTTTCACGCTACAGAAGCACCTACTTCCGTCACATCAGCGGAGGGTATGATGCGGGATACTACAGCTACATGTGGTCAGCAGTGCTCGACAACGACGGCTTTGAAGCATTTAAGGAAAACGGAATTTTTAACCGGGAAACAGCGCGCAGATATAAAGAAAATGTGCTTGAAAAGAATGGAATTGCTGATCCTGAAGAACTGTACAGGCAATTCAGAGGGCGTGATCCGAAAATTGAGCCCCTCTTAAAAAACAGAGGTTTGGCCGATTCATAAAA
>JAASSU010000019.1 GCA_021767705.1 Bacteroidota bacterium
TCGAGGGTCCTCGAAAAGCAAAGCTTTTCGGGATTGGCTGGAGCGTTTGAAAAAAGTTCTTAATAGATTAAATGGGGAATTAGCTCAGTTGGCTAGAGCGTCTGACTGGCAGTCAGGAGGTCACCGGTTCGAGCCCGGTATTCTCCACAACAAAATGAAAAAGGGAGGTCTGGATGATAGAGGCTCCCTTTTTTATTGCCTCTCGTATAGTTCTCTATCAGTAAACTAAGCACCAAAAAGCATTGCAGGAAGATAACCTGGCAGATAAATCCATTATACTCAGGACGCTTTCGTTGAAGACGGATAATATGATATGTCTATGGTTAAACCAGACGTAAAATATTTTGAAAAGGAAACCAAAAACCACGCTCTTAAGCAACGTTTTTATTAACTTTATCATCTTAAATAACCATAAGACATCTAATTAAAAGTAAGAACTTCAAATGCAACTTCAATGACTATATTAATGAATTCAGAATTAAAAGAGCCATTAGTTTTCTCAAAACAAAGAATTTGATCTCTTTTCCATCGAAGCTATCGGTTCCGAGTCGGGATTTAAATCTAAAAGTGTTTTTTATAAAGCGTTTAAGAAAAGTACCGGAAAAACTCCCGGAGAGTACAGAAAAGTTAATTAATTCGTTCTGATTTATACAATTTTGGATATATCAGAAAATTTGCAGTTAGCTGCAAAACAATACCTAATACAATGAGTTGTTCATTTGTAAGTGTAATCTAAGCTACTTACTCAAATAGTTTGTATCCATTCAATAAAATGGAATCATGAAAAGAATTTATACTATTTTATTAATAACTCTTGTGAGTTCTGTTGGCTATGGACAAAACTGCAGCTTCAATGGGGTATGGAATGGTAGCAATTGTGATTGCGACCCGGGATGGACAGGCCCTGACTGTTCCACACTTAATATTTTGCCGGCGGAACCCAATAGTGGTTATCATCCAAGCAATACTGACTCCTGGGGGGCATCTGTACTTAAAGACGATTCCGGAGTATATCATATGTGGGTAAGTGTTGTTGAGAATCATTGTGATATCGAATATTGGGCTCGAAACTCAAAAGTCATTCATGCCACAAGCTCAACTCCTGAAGGTCCTTATACCTATCAAGCAGAAGCTTTTCCTGTAATGGCACATGCAATAGATGTAAAAAGGGGGCCGGGCAATAACTGGATAGCATTCCTGACAGCTGGAGTTGATAGCGATGGTAATTTGGCCTATTCCGATTATGGGGCACCATGCATATGTGATCCATCAACTCAACAACCAACAGGCAATTGTAACCATGGAGCATCTACGGAGCCAACCGTAATATGTACTGCTTCATCTCCTTACGGGCCTTGGTCAGACCCCATAGTAATACTTGAACCTGACACATTGCTTGACGGTATAGACGCGAACTTCTCGGCAGTAGTTCATAATGATAGCAGCCTAGTAGGTCTTTGGAGAACTTATCCTTCTGGTTCACAAGTTCATTGGGTTACAGCATCAAATTATCTGGATCCTTCTACTTACATTTGGCAAGAACAAGAAACCTCATTATTTCCCGAACCATACGATGGCTTTACACCGGAAGGCTTAGAAGATATGTATGTTTATTATGATGAAGTCAGAGATGTTTACCATGCCATACTTCATGATATGGTCGCTTTGGGAGGCGCATCCTATTATGATGGTTTAGGCCATGCCTATTCTACGGATGGAATAAATTGGACCTATGCTGGAGAAGCAGCAAGCAGCAATGTTAATTTTACAGATGGAACTACCACTTATTCCGCAAGAGCAAGGCCACATTTTTTAATAGAGGACGGACAAATAACCCACCTCATTTCAGCTGAGCAATTTGATGATAATGACTGGAGCTATACGCTAATTGAACCCATAGAAACTAACCTTGTAAGTGGAAAAGATAACAAACCTACCCAAGAAAAAAATATCAAGGTTTACCCAAACCCATCAAAAGGTAAAGTATCAGTAATTAGCCCTGATTTAATAAAAAAGATTACAGTTTACACGCTTTCAGGTGAAAAGATAAAAAGTATTGATATTCAAAATAGTTCTGATGCCGTTTTTGAAATAAATAGCAAGGGATTTTATTTTGTAGAAATTAAGTCTGAAAATACTTATAATTATGAAAAGGTAATCATAAAATAACTACCTAACAATATTCAGTTCAGTATAGATAATTTTATAATAAAACGCAATGAGTAGTAAAACTAAAATAATACAATTTAGCATTCTAATTGCTATTATTTTTTTGTTGCAAAAACATTCATTTAATCAAACAATTATATATCCGAGCGATGGATCAAATACGGAGTTACTTGCTGCAAAAGAAGTAAGGAGGTACATTTATATGCGTACGGACAGCCTGTTGAGTATTCAGGCTGTAGCTTCCCTGCCTTCAACCGGAGACATTGTATTGGTTGCGAATGACAATAATCCGATGGTTGAAGAATTGCGCGGTTTATTAGACCATGCAACTGCTGCAGGTGGTATTATCATAAAAACGGTGAACGAAAGTGGAAGAAGCGTTTTAGTGATTACCGGCAATGACAGTATTGCCACATTAAATGCTGCTTATCGCTATGCTGAGCATCTGGGCGTTTATTTTGATTTGGCTGAAGACGTCATTCCTGATGCCAAAATATCCCTTGATATTACCGGCTACGATGAGGCAGGTATCCCAAATTTTGAAACCATTGGTATTCAGCCCTATCATGACTTCCCTTCCGGGCCTGATTTATGGAGCACAGAAGATTATCTTCATTTTATTTCTCAATTACCGAAAATGGGAATGAATTTCATTGGCGTTCATGCCTATACCCGTTATAATTCTCTTTATGATTACGAAAATGGCCATAACCGTGGGCCGGAGCCAAGTGTCTGGATTGGCACAGAAGAAGACTTTAATGCAAGTACAGGGGAGGTTACCTGGTCTTACCCTGCTTATTATGCTCACTCACAAAGGCCCAACTGGATTTGGGGATTTGACAAATGGAATACATCCAACTACCATGCCGGTGCTAAAGAATTATTCCCAACAGACGATTGGGGTTCTGATGTAATGGGGGAAAACCCTCCGCAGGATGGTGACATAACTGCCTGTAATGCAGTATTCAACCGCACAGGAGAAATGCTTAACACAGCATTCACACATGCCCAAAACATTGGAGTTAAAACAGCCCTGGGTACAGAATTGCCACTTGGGGTAGAAAACGACGGTTATGACAGTTGGGTGCGTGGTATGCCCCAAGAGTTACAGGATAGATTAACAAATACAGGTATGGATCCAACCGCCCCAAATACGGTGAAAGAAGTTTATAAAGGGATATTCAAGCGTATAATGGCCACCCATCCATTGGATTATTATTGGTTGTGGTCTTATGAAATATGGCCCGGTGATAATTCCACCTGGGTACAGTCATATGAAGATGATATCTCTTTAGCAATAGAAGCCTTAAATGAATTGGGAAATCCATTTCAAATAGCCCATGCGGGATGGCAACTTGGGACTAATACTAACCCCGCTGAATTAGAAAATGTTTTTCCACCTGAAGTGCCATTTTTTAGTTTAATGGGATCAGCTACAGGATATGATCAATTAAGTGCTGACCGCGTGAAGTGGCCATCTACCTGGTTAGAATACGACCACAGCCTTGGACAACCGGAACTGGCTGTTGACAGAGTACATGAAGATGCGTATGCAGCTTTTGGGATAGTTGCAGAGGGATTTATTACTGAAAATTGGCGCACACGGATTATGAGCCCAAATATTGGGGCTATGCGGGAGTTAAGCTGGACCTATGGTCCTACCGGGGAGCCTTTGTCAGAAAATGTCCCAACCTGGCCCGGCGATTTTGCGGATAATTTCTATCTCAATTGGGCAACAAAAATGTTTGGCCCTGAGGCAGCATCCGACATTGCAAATATTTTTCTTACTTTAGAATATGATATGCCACACCCTGTAGATTGGGCAGAAGAACAAACAGGAACCTATTACATGGTTCCCGGGGCTATTTTGGCAAATTCAACAAGCTGGTCAACCGAGGAAAGCAGGTATAGCTTTGTAACCGATTTTGAAAATCTTCGCTCGCAAATTGTTGGAGAAGGAAATCTGGAACGATTTGATTATTGGCTAAAAACCTGGCAGGCATTAAAGCTTAAAGGACAATATGGTTGTGTTCGCTATCAGTTTGAAGATGAAATGGAGCAAGAAAACTGGGTTGATGCACTGAATTATCGAAAAACCATGGCAAGCTTATGGGAGCAAATCATAAAATTGGAAGTTGAGAAAGCTACCAACGTAAGTGATTTGGGTGACATCATGAACCTTGAGGTGGTGAACTGGAAACAGCTCATGATGAACAAACATGACGCAACGCTTGAAGCAGGCCTTGGTTACTCACTTCCTGCTGATGCAAACCCATCACAAACATACAATGGAAGTGCATTTATTAAAGTTTTAGCCCCACGGACACAAGTTTATGAGGAAGAATCGCTGAAATTAAAAGTAATTGCAATGGGAGTTTCTTCACCATCTTTAAAATACAGGACACTGGGGGCAACATCATGGAATACGATAAACCTGACAAATGTTGGTCGTTCTGTGTATGAAGTTACCATTCCTTCACAAACAGACGATTATGAATATTATATTGAATCAGGAAGTACTGTTTTTCCCGCAACGGCACCTGAAATATTCTCTACTGTTGTTGTAATTGGAAACGATGGAATTTCAGGTATTGATGATATTAGCATCGGCAAAAACGTGTCCAGTCTAAGAGTCTATCCAAACCCTACAAACACAACGCTCTATTTAGATTATGATAAACCTGTTGAAAGGTATGAGATTTATAATCAACTCGGTTGCCGGGTGAAAAGCGGCAAAGGAAACAGGATAGATGTTTCGGAATTTTCACGGGGCATGTATATTATAAAAGTGAATGGAGTATCATCATCCACATTTATTAAGCAATGAAAAGAAGTAATATGAAAAATCTGTTTAAAATGCTGTTGATTGCCATATCTGTAATGCTATTTAATGCTTGCGATAAAGATAATGACACAACGCCTAAACCCCAAAGCAATTCAGTAAATAAAATACTTCCTTTAGGAGCGTCAAGAGTTGAAGGAGCAAGGCCTGATTACGAAAGTTTTCGATATGAACTTTGGAAAGATTTAATTGATGGTGGTTGGACTTTTGATTTTATTGGAACTCAATCAGACAATGCATCGTATCCATCTTATAACGGGAATGATTTTGATATAGACCATGAAGGCAGGGGCGGTTGGACTTCAGGACAAATTTTAGATGGACTAAATAGTTGGCTGAGTGAGACAGGATCACCCGACATTGTGCTATTTAGTTCACCGGGCGGAAATGATGCACTTCAAGAATTACCCTATGAAGAGGCTGTTGAAAACATCAACAACATCATTGATATTATTCAAGCCAACAATCCCAATGTCACGATTATCATTGAGCAAATGGCTCCCGGTCGTTCTGGTATAATGACATCTGAATTAACTAGCTATTTTGACCAAATGCAGCAAGAAGTTTTAAGTATTGCAACAAATCAAACAACATCTACATCACAAGTAATTGCTGTTGATATGTTTACAGGGTTTAACGATAGTTTGTTGGCTGATGATGTACACTACAATGAAGCAGGTGCTGAATTTATAGCGAATAGATATTATAATGTACTTGAAAATATACTGGAAGAATAAAAACTACAGAAAGCATTGGCTATACATAATGTGGGCTGACGATGTTGCTGAAATTCAAGTCTTCCGCCTGAGGAGAATGAGTAGTAAAGACTGATTTTTCATGATACCGTTTATAGAAGACATGCCAGACAGCTTCCTAAATCCCATAAATGGGACACCTGTTAGATCGCTCTCTTTGTTATAATTCAGAATATCAAAAAAATAAGACGCTGACAGTTTCACTTGTGCTGAAAATAAGAGTGAGTGGCTAATTATTTTATCCTTGCATTTGCTTAATCAAATAATTATAGTATTTTTATGCCAAATGAAATTTATGGCTGTTCAGGCGGAAGGCAATAACTATTTTAAAACAGATACATACCCTGTTAATTTGAGCCGGGTTTACTATCCTGAAAATGTTACGCATCCCCATGATCTAACGCAGGTACTCCATTATCATGATTTCACAGAAATAGTATTCATATTAAAAGGCACCGGACTTCATGAAGTAGAAAACTTGCATTATACGGTTTCAGCAGGCGATGTGTTTGTTTTACAGGATTATCAAAAACACCGTTTTATTGATGCCAAGGACGTGGAGATTGTTAATGTTATGTTTGATATGAAAAAGAAAAAAAACATGCTTAACCTCCACCAGATTAGAAAAATGCCAGGATACAATGCTTTATTTATTCTGGAGCCTCAGTACAGAAATGCCCGTCAGTTTAAAAACCGCTTGCGATTGAACAGAACAGAACTAGCAAAAGTGGAGTTTATCCTGAATTCCATGTTTATGGAGCAACATCATAGGGAGTTAGGCTATGAAACTGTTTTAAGAAACTCACTGGAAGATTTAATGATCTTTCTTTCCCGTCAGTATTCAAAAATTGATGCCCAGGAAGCCAGGGCACTCATGCGAATCGGAGAAGTAGTTGATTACCTGGAAAGCAATTACTACAAAAAAGTTGATCTGGAAGAAATGGCTGCATTAGCCTGCATGTCCCGGAGAAATTTTCACAGAATTTTCAAAAATGCCACAGGGGAATCGCCCACTAATTACCTGATAAATATCCGTTTGCAAAAAGCAAGGGAGCTCTTGCGCACTACCTTGTTATCAATCTCCGATATTGCTTATGATGTAGGTTTTTCGGACGTGAACCACTTCATTAAAAAATTTAAAAAGCAACTTCAACTGACCCCCCATAAATATCGAATGCAATTCGCATAATAATTTTGGCACAATACGCCTATTTTTTGTCTTAATCCACAATCGTTTTCAGGTTGGGACCCAATAGCTTTGTATGATTGAATTTTTTGCCCATTTAACTGTAAATCGGGCATAGAAAAATCCTTTAAGGATGATAAATCAATAAAAGGTTTAATATAAAGTGAAACGATCTTATGGAAAACTACTTGAAACGATTAAGAACTACTTTTAAACGCATATTGATACCAACATATATCAGTATCCTTATGCTCGGTGTAGTTATGCCACTCTCAGCTTTCCCGGGGAGTGAAATAATTCGTACCGATCGGTCTGAGATGAAATATTCCCTATCAGGCAACTCTATTCGTTCTGACTTGCACAAAGGAACCACACAACAAAAAATTAAAGTCAGCGGTACGGTAACTGACACCCAAACCGGCGAAACGCTGCCCGGGGTGAATATTGTGGTTCAGGGGACCACTGCGGGAACCACTACCGACAGTAAGGGGAATTACACCATTGACGCGCCGACTGATGCAATATTAATCTATTCCTTTGTCGGATACAAAGAGAAAAAGGTTGAAGTGCAAGCCCGGCAAACCATTGATGTACAATTGCAGAAGGCGATCACCACCCTGGAGGAGGTTGTGGCGGTGGGTTACGGAACCCAGATACGCAAAAACCTTTCAAGTTCTATCTCCAAGGTAAAAACCGAGGATATCACTTCCGTACCCACTTCCTCGTTTGAGGGAAGCTTGCAGGGGCAGGCCGCCGGGGTACAGGTAACCAGCTCCAGTGCACTGGCCGGTTCGGCTGTTCAGGTGCGTATCAGAGGAACTTCCTCAGCCAGTGCAAACAGCGAGCCTTTGTATGTTATTGACGGTATTCCTGTAGAAGGTGGGCAAATATCTTCTTCTCAGCCTGGTGCTGAAGCTCAGGTTTATGATTTGCAAACAGCCGCCAACACCAATGTGCTGGCCAGCCTCAACCCTGAAGATATCGAGTCGGTTGAAGTCCTGAAAGATGCGGCCGCAGCAGCTATCTATGGATCAAGAGGAGCCAATGGGGTGGTCTTAATCACGACGAAAAGCGGAAAGGCCGGCAAAACACAAATCAATGCATCCGCTTCCTTTGGCATTTCGGAGGTGACAAACCGTATGGAACTTTTAAATTCCGAACAGTACATTAAACTGGCTAAGGAAGCCTGGTACAATTCCGGAAACAGTATGGAAAATTTTTGGGATGAAAGCGGGATATTAACCGGGGGACTAACCAAAGAACAGGCACTCAACACCAATACAGATTGGATTGACGAGATGCTGCAAATCGGGCAGCGGCAGGAGTATAATATTTCCGCAAGAGGAGGTGATGAAAAAACCCAGTTTTACCTGAGTGCAAATGTGAAAGATGAGTCTACTATTTTGAAAGGTAATAATTATCAACGTCTCGGCACCCGCCTGAATATTGAGCATCAACTTAGCAATCGTTTTCGAATAGGCACCAAGATGATGCTGAGTCATGTTGATGACCAGCAGGTTCCTACCAGTTGGGCCGGAGGAATAGGCAATGTTACCGATATGTTACCGATATGGCCTGTGCGCGCTGAAGACGGTTCATATTTCAGGGCTATCAATAATCCGGTAGCACAAACCAACCTGCGCGATATTCATCTGAAAAGCAATCAACTTTTCGGGAATTGGTTTCTGAAAGCAAATATTATAGATGGGTTGACTTTCCGCAGTGAATTTGGAGCAAACCTACTATATAACGATGATTTCCATTACAGGGCAGCTGAAATAACGTATCAAAACCGGGCCGTTTCATCTACAGTATTAGGTAACCAGCGCTCATGGAACTGGAAGAATATTCTGAACTATGTCAGGGATATCAATAATAATCATTTCGATATTCTTTTGGCTACGGAAGCGCAGAATTATGTCCGAAAAGTGAATACTATGGTAGGTGAAGGCTTTTTTAATACCATTCAAACCCGTCCGCAGGATGCATCTGTAAAACATGCCATATACAATGAAAACGAGTATTCCTTTATGTCTTACATCGGTCGTTTAAACTACGATTACAATGATCGCTACCTGCTTTCGATGAGTCTTCGGGCCGATGGTTCTTCACGGTTTGGTGAGGGAAACCGCTGGGGGTATTTCCCTGCAGCATCGGTAGGGTATATTCTCAGCGAGGAAAACTACTTCGAGGGCTTATCCAAAATCTTTAACTTCGTGAAGCTAAGAGCCAGCTATGGGATTGTCGGTAATGCCGAAATCGGGGATTATGCCTATTATTCATCCTTTGCCAATCAACCCTATGACGGAAATGCCGGAATAATTCTGAATAACCTGGGGGATGAAGACCTGGGGTGGGAAAGCACCCAACAGCTGGATATAGGTCTTAGCCTTGAGGCATTGGAAGGCAATATCAGGGCTGAGCTTGATTATTACCACAAAAAAACCAGCGATTTGCTTTTACCCTTTCCTGTATCAGAGATGACAGGTGTGGCTGTGATTACCCGAAATGTGGGAGAACTCTCGAACGAAGGAATTGATGTGATGCTGGGAACCACCAATATAAAAACCAGCAATTTTTCATGGGAAACCGACTTTACATTCAATTATAACATCAATAAGGTAGAAAAGCTTGCCGATGAATTGGGTGAGGGGTTACAGACTTCGCAGGGCCTCAGTTCCGTTGAGTTATATGAAGGCCACCCGGTCGGCACTAAAGCGATGGTAGAATGGGGTGGCGTGGATGCAGCTACTGGTGAAGATATCTACATCGACACTGATGGAAACCAATTGTTATACAGTGAGGTGCTGGAGCAATACAGCAGTTTCCAGAATTTCTATGATGAACATAAGCAGCCTATGGGAAATCCCTGGCCTGAATACACCGGCGGAATCAATAACCGGCTTAAGTATAAGGATTGGTATATGAATGTACAATTTGCTTATGCGGCAGGTATGGATTTTATTCTTGGAGAGCATCAAAGGTCGGTAGCCGCTTTCGGCGGTGTGAAGGTGAATCCCTCGACCGATGTTTTAGACCGCTGGCGTAACCCCGGTGATGAAGCTACTGTTTCGGAACTGACCAATCAGAACACAATCTGGACGCCTACTTCTGAGCATCTGGAAAGCATTGATTATTTGCGCCTGCGTAATCTTACCCTCGGCTACCGGTTTGATATGAAGGAAAATGCTTTGTTTAACGGCATAAATTGCTATGTGAAAGCCATTAACCTTCTGACCTTTACCAATGCTCCGGATTACCTGTGGGATCCCGAATACCGGGGAGTTGTACAATCGCGTACTGCGGGAAATCTGAGCACACTGGAACATTATAAGACAACACCGCAGGCAAAGATGTTTATAATTGGTCTTAAAGCTGATTTATAAAGGAATGTAAAATTGAAAAAGAATTGAGATATGAAAAAGATAATATTTAGCATACTATTCGTATTTACACTGTTTTCCTGCAGCGACGATTTTCTGGAAAATCCTCCTGCTACAGGACTATCGGAGGACAAGTTAAAAGACCTGCCGTCGATGGAAGCGCTGGTTTATGGTGCATACCACCAGGCAAGGGATTTTACTTTTCAGTCTTCACTTTATAGCACCGGGATGGTTCGCGATGTGGGTATAAGAAACAGGTCGGAATATACCCAGTTTTTTGATCATCAACTCACCACTAATATGACTTCCTGGATGTATTCCCAGGGGTATAAGGTAGTGGGTCTACTCAACAGGATAGCTGTAAGTGATATTGATAATATGGAGGGAAGCCAGGCTAGAAAGAATGCTATCCTTGCGGATATGCATTTTTTACGGGCGATAATTTATTTCGATCTGAACAACTTTTGGACGCTACCCTCCACCGGCTTTAGCGTGCCATTGGTGAAAGAACCTATTAGGCCGAATGACCGCGTGTCATGCGCCCATTCCGAAGATATCAGGTTAATTGTAGAGCAGGACATCGAGCAGGCCCGTACGCTTCTGAAGGACAATACCGGTCTGGTTGCTGACTACTATGCTGCCACCGCAATGGCTGCACGCATATATTTCTACCATGAAAAGTATGACCTGGCCTATCAGCGGGCCAATGAGGTGATAGAAAATGGCGGCTATGCCCTGGAGGAAAATGTAGGCGCTCCCTTCACTCCCGGAGCCTCTTCGAATGAAAATATCTTTAAGTTCCAGTACAATTCCGAAGACGGCAGTGGCTTGTCGCCTGTAAAGGAATTGAATGAAGCCTACAGGGCCGAGGAAGCTGAAGGATTCTATCACCTGAATCTCAACGGGGAGTTGGCTGAATTAATGCTGGAAGATACTACCGATGTCCGCTATAGTACATTTTTCACCGAAGGGGCATCCTATACCTACATTGATGGCAAATATTCCACGGATCAGATGGATTATGTGTACATCCGCCTGGCGGAGATGTACCTGACACGGGCCGAAGCCAACATCATGCGCAACAACAGCGTAAGTCAGCAGGATGTGGATGATATTAACGCTATTCGGGTAAGAGTCAATCCGTCGACAATGCTGAACTCCATACCTTCTAAAGAGGAAGCTCTGGAGATACTTTATGATGAACGGACGAAAGAGCTGGCTATCGAGCAGGCTGACCACTTTCTGAATGTCAAGCGGCTGGAGAAGGGGATAGTGCAAACCGAACAGGAAGGAGATGGCATAAAACCTTATAGCCAGTACAAAGACCTGCTGGCGTTTCCCCTACCCGAGAATGAAGTGGCCATTCACGGACTATCACGCCAACCATAAATAAATTAGTAAAATAAATGTTGAATAAAAAGAATATAATGATGAGAAAATTAGTAGCAATTGCATTTCTGTTTGCTTTGATTATCAGTGCCTGCGATGAGGACACCACACCGGAGGATGCCCTGCAGGATTACCCGGTGGATATTCAGGGCACCTGGACGCTCGATAAAGTGTTCCGCAACAACGTAGACATCACAAACAAAATCAGTTTTAATGATTTTGAATTGACTCTCAATTACGAAGGCGAACAACCTTCCACTTTTACCATATCTAATGGGAATACCCCATTTGCTTGTGTGAATCCTCCTGAAGTCTATTTTACAGAAGGCGCTTGGGCATTTGACGACTTAACTTATCCCACGGAAGTGCATTTCACACAGGATGCAACAACAGTGGAGGTTACTCTTGATCAACCCTTATACAATGAGGGGAATCAAACCTTGTTGTTGAAAATTAACATCGGCTGCGATGAGAATGAATACATTTATCAATTTGCTAAAAATCAATAAGTATGAATAAAATGATGAATAAATATAGATATGTTTGGATTGCCGGAGTACTGGCTATGTCGTTTCTGATGGTGATGTGTATGGAAATCACGCAGGTAAACCAGCCCTCCGAAGCCACCATAGAAGATCAGATAGATATTTCGGTGAGTGTGGATATCGCTCCCGAAGAAGATGCCTCTCACAGCTTAGTATTTGGCGTTTTGGCTCCAACATCCTGGAATATTTCAGAAACTGCGAGCGCTACGTATACATCGCCGGAAGCCGAGGGTAACATGCGCCTGGCCACAGCCGATGATATAGCTACCGACACAACCACTACCTGGTCCGAAACCATGCATGCAAAAGTGGGTATCGGCGAAAACTACGGTCAGGTTGAATGGGTGGTCTTTATATCTGAAAACCCTGTGGAAGTAACCAACGAAGAAGATTTTTCGGGGACTATCAACCTGAGCCTGCAAGTGGGCGACCAGAATATGATTACCCAAATGGGATATGTGGTGGCCAATACCGGTTATGGCCTCAACAATGAGGATGATGACTATGATACGCATTTCACCGAGTGCATGGAAGTGAGTGGTGGAGATAATCCGGTCATCAACCTTTGCGGCCCGGCACCAAGCAATGCCGTATCTTATACTCCGGAAGCCTTTGCATGGAATGACATCACTACGATCCATTTTGATGCCACCGCCGGTGAAGGGTCTGAACCTACCGCTCTGGCAGGAGCCGGCGAGGTCTATATTTGTGCTACGGCAAACTACACCGGTGGAACATCGGAAGTGTGTGAAGCCAATGAAACGACGGCAATGACCAGCCAGGAGGAGGATATGTGGGAAATAACCATTTGGCCCCGTCGCTTTTTCGATATTCCACCAGAAGCCGAAATTAATGGGATTTCCTTCCATTTCCGGAATCAGGACGGAACTACCGTGGTGAGAAATCCTTCGAGTGGAGAGGATTTCCAGATGATAACCACTTGTGGAGATGAATAGCTTTTATCTACATAGATTGGGTTTAGTGTTTTAGTTGCATTTCAAAGAGGTATTGGGCGAAAACCGCCCAATGCTTCTGTTTATTTTCTTTTTAACTGAGGTTGCCGATTTTTTACCGGGCTAAGGTTAATCCGGCGTGGTCACTAAAAATGATTTAAAATTATGAAAATAAGAAATATAATATTTTTGTTTGCGCTTCTTCCGGCTTTTTTGTTCGCCCAGGAAGATGCATTTATCAACCCTGTAATTCCGGGTGCTCATCCCGATCCCTCCATTTGCAGGGCTGGCGATGATTACTACATCGTAAATTCCTCTTTTGAGTACTTTCCCGGCTTGCCGGTACATCACAGCAAAGATTTGGTTAACTGGGAGCTGGTTGGCTACGGCCTTCACCGGGAAGCGCAGGCTTCAGGAGCGGTAAACCTGGTGGATGTGCAGCAGGACGGAGGCATCCATGCACCCACGATTCGACATCACGACGGAACTTTTTATATTATTACAACGAATGTCTACAGTCCACAGGCTGAGGATAAGCCCACCGATATGGTGAATTTTATAATCACGGCTGACGATCCGGAAGGGCCGTGGTCCGAGCCCCATGTCATTGAGGGAGCGCCCGGAATCGATCCCGATTTGTTTTTTGATGATGACGGTAAAGTTTACTTTGTCGGCACACATGATGTGGGGAATCCTAACAAGGACGGTATCGGCGAAATTTGGGTACAGGAGCTGGACCTGGAAAACTGGAAGCTCACCGGTGAAAGGCATTCGGTTTGGCGGGGAGCCTGTGGTGGCTGTTGCGTGGAAGGCCCCCACCTGTACAAAGAAAATGATACCTACTATCTCTTAATAGCCGAGGGCGGCACGAGTTTCAATCATGCCGTGATGATTGCCGCCAGCGACAGTGTTTTCGGACCCTTCGATTCCAACCCCCGCAACCCGATACTCACTTCCCGCCACTTGACTAAAGATTACTGGGTAAACAGCACGGGGCATGCCGATTTGGTGGAACTACCCGATGGCCGTTGGTACATGGTTGCCCTGGGCATTAGAAATGAAATAGGCAGAGCCTCCAACATGGGCAGGGAAACACACCTGATGCCCGTGACCTGGGAACCGGCCACAGTAGGCTGGGAGGAGGTCAGCGAAGGAAACTGGCAACCCGTCGAATACCAGTTCCCTGTTGCCGCACCCCATACCGGAAGGGTGGAGCGCTATACTCCGCTGCCTTTCGGGGATAAACCCCAGCGTTACAATGATGCGTTTGTGGACAATTTTGACGGAAAGAAATTGGATTTGGAATGGAACTTCCGCCGCGTGCCTCAACCTGAAACGTATTCGCTGACCGCCCGCGAGGGATTTTTGCGGCTTTATGCAAAGCCGGAGCGTTTTGAGATGCGGGAACAGTACAGTTTGATGGGAATCCGTCAAAAGGAAAGCGATTTTGAATATTCGGCGCGTATGGAATTCAGTCCCGAAAAGAATAGCACGGAAGCCGGAATCAGCCTCTTCCAAAAGGATGACAACTACATGAATTTTACCGTTGTATTAAAGAATGGAAACCCTACCCTTCAGTTGATTATTTCTGAAAAGGGAAAGGAAGCCGTAGTAAAAAAGGACAAGATACTAACGGATTATAAGGGAGAGATTATTCTGAAAGTCATTTCCGGGAATGACAAGTATCATTTTGTGTATTCCCTGAATGGCAGGAAATCATTTACATCTTTTGTTACCACCGAAGCGGATTATATTCTTAGCGATGGATATACCGGCGCTTTTCTGGGTATTTATGCCACCGGAAACGGGCAATCCACTGATACCTATGCTGACTTTGACTGGGTAAACTACAAGGGTCACCCAAGATATTAACCAATAAAAAAATAAACCATGTATAAGATTAAGATTCTTTTAACCTTAGCCGTTTTGTTTTCGGGTTTAGCATTTTCACAAGAATATCATGTGGCTAAAACCGGTGATGACGACAATCCGGGTTCCGCATCAAAACCTTTTAAAACCATATCAAAAGCTGCTGAAGTAGCTATGCCGGGCAGTGTGATTACCGTCCACGCAGGCGTTTACCGGGAAAGGATCAATCCACCCCGAGGAGGTACTTCTGATGATAACCGTATTGTTTACCGGGCTGCCGAAGGGGAGGAGGTAATCATAAAAGGTTCGGAAGTTATTGACAACTGGAAGCGCTTTAAGGGAAGTGTCTGGAAAGCAGTGATTCCCAATGCTTTTTTCGGAGACTATAATCCATACAATGAGAAAGTTAGGGGCGATTGGTTCAGAGATTATGGCCGTGTGCATCACACGGGGGAAGTCTACCTTAACGGAATATCGCTTTTTGAAGTTCCGCGAATCGAGCAGGTTCTGAATCCCAAGCCGCTGGAGAAGACCCAGCTTAAAAAACAGTCAACCTATACATGGTATTGCGAAAGCGATAAAAACAACACATACCTGTACGCCAATTTTCATCAGAAAAATCCCAATAAGGAACAGGTCGAAATCAATGTACGGAAGGCGTGTTTTTACCCTGATAAAACCGATGTTAACTACATTACGGTTCGCGGCTTCACAATGAGGCAGGCGGCAACGCAGTGGGCTCCCCCAACGGCGGAGCAAGTGGGGCTTATAGGAACGAACTGGAGTAAAGGGTGGATTATTGAGGACAATGTCATCAGTGATTCCAAATGCACAGGCATCACCCTGGGAAAGGACAGAGCCAGTGGGCATAACCTTGCTACCAAAGACTCTACGGTTGCCGGTGTTACCCATTATAACCGTCTGATAACGAAAGTGCTGAAAGAGCCTTTTAACTGGTCGAAAGAAAACATCGGATCGCACATCGTTCGAAACAATACCATTTATAACTGCGAGCAGGCCGGGATTTGCGGCAGTATGGGCTGCGCTTTTAGTACAATAGCCAATAACCATATTTACGATATTTGGACGAAGCGGCAATTTGGAGGTGCTGAAATTTCGGGCATTAAATTTCATGGGCCCGTTGACGCAGTCATCAAAAACAACCGGATACATAATGCCAGGAAAGGAATGTGGCTGGATTGGATGACGCAAGGAACCCGTGTGAGTGGAAATCTGCTTTACAATAACTATTCGGAGGATATTTTTGTGGAAGTAAACCACGGACCTTTTCTTATTGACAACAATTTGCTTCTCTCAAACAGTGTAGCTATTTTGGATGGCTCCTCCGGCGGAGCGTATATTAACAACCTGGTTAAAGGCAAAATTATCATCGTGCAGCAAAGCCGTTCCACGCCCTGGCTAAAACCCCACTCCACCCAGGTTTACGGTCGTACCATTTCCGACAACGCCGATAACAGGTTCTACAACAACATCTTCACGACAGTGGAAAAAAAGGTTAATGATACAATGCCCAATAATTGGTGGATGAACCGGGGGACATACGGTCTGGGTATATACGATGGATACTGCCCCATGTATGTCAATGGTAATGTATATCTAAAGGGCGCAAAAAAATATCCCGGGGAAAAGAATGCAGTTGTTCTACCGGACCATGACCCTGAGATTAAGCTGGAAGAGCGGGGAGATAAAGTCTTTTTACACTTGCGGCTGCCCCAATCCATAAAGGATATGCAAAATGAGGTGATTAACACCGGCATGCTGGGTAGAGTAAACACCTCGGATATGCGCTTTGTAGCACCTGATGGTTCTTCTTTGCTGTTTAATACGGATTATTGGGGTGAATCCAGGAATAAAGAAAACACATGGCCCGGCCCCTTTGAAAATCCCGGTACGGGAAAAGTTGTGATTAGAGTATGGTAGAAAGCATTTCAAAAAAATGATCGAGCGGAAGCAGGGTAAGCTGTGATGTGAAAAGCGTACTTATAACTTTTTGGATAAGATTCACAAATAAAATGAAATCAAGGAGTTAAGACCAATAAAGAATCATACTATGAAAAAGATCTATTTTATTATCGGTATATTATTAGCAGTAGGTTCGTTTGTATTTTCTTTTGATACGGAAGCCCAGACCACTCCAACCATATCTGACAGGGATACCCTGGATGCCATTTTAGATAACGGAGTGGAGCAAGGCTATTACCCGTTCTTTTACGCCCGGCTTGAAAAGAAAAACGGTGAACCGTTTTATGAGCATAGTGCAGTGAATAATAGGCTTATAGACTCAGAAATCAATGGGCAGACCTGGATACGCATCTGGTCTATGAGTAAACTGGTGACGATTTCAGTGACGCTCGACCTAGTTGAAGAGGGTTTTTTAAGTCTTGATGATCCCGTGGTGAAATATATCCCCGAATTTAAGCACATGAAAGTCGCCGTTACACAGGAGGGAACCCCCCTGCATCAGGTTCAAAGCGACAGTGCCGGGTGGGCATACCCATACCGCGAGGTGCCTGCGGAGAGTGTGATGACGGTTCGGCATCTGATTAATCATCAGGCGGGATTTTATTATTCCACAACCAATTTTCCCTGCCTGGATTCCCTGATCGCCTCAAAAAACCTCGCCGCGTCAAAAAATACAAAAGAGTTTATTGATAAACTGGCAGAATTGCCCCTGATACAACATCCGGGCACGGAGCATTATTACGGGCTGAATACCACCGTCCTGGGGTTCGTTGCCGAGAGAGCTACCCAAAAAAGCCTGGCCCGTTTGGTTAAAGAGCGGCTTACAGCGCCCTGCGGCATTGATGGGCTGCAGTATGATTTACCGCAAGAGGCGAAGCTTCAGCCCAGAATATCAGGGAAGGATTCGCTATTGCGCGAAGCACATCCCGGTGAGCTGGATATTTTTGGTCAGGATGTGCCCGATTACAAACCTGAGCATAAATTATACCTCGGGGGCGAAGGCATGATTGCAACAGCAGACGGTTACGCCGACTTTCTAAGAATGCTCCTGAACGGAGGCAAGTTAAATGGTTATCGATTCCTTGATGAGGCAACCGTTAAAGAAATACATGCACCGCATACCCAGCTGGATAGCCCCCATGGCTATAACGGTTACAACCTATGGGTAAGCAACGATTCGATGCGCGTCAACCAAAAAGGCGATGCCGGCCTGTGGATTGGCGGAGGCTATGAAGGAACACATTTTTGGGTCGATCCCAAAAGAGACTTTGTGGGAGTTGTTATGACACAAATGTTTTGGATTCCTGAGGGAGGATATGGTCTAATCGACAATTTCCGGGGAGCACTTTATCAGCAATTTTTTAAGAATGAGAAATCCGGTCAAACTTCAGATTCGTATCAGAATTATGATACAATCTCAAAAGGAGCGCTGAAAAACAAGATAACCGGATACTGGAACGGACAACTCGTGGGGAATTATATGGGCTTTCCGTTTGAGTTCAAGTATTTTGATCAACCGATTCCGAAACTTATCGACCGCTATTACAATGCCTCTGATTCAACCGATCTGAAAATGAACACGGATCGAAGAGCTTACGTCCATGTTTTGGGCAAAGCGTTGGGAGGGGCCTGGAGCGATGATGATACGGATATTGAATTTGTAACGCTTCACGCTGTTGAAAAATACGGCCTGGATATCACCTACCCTGAAATCGCCGAAGCATGGAAGACACATATCAACCGGTTTGTTTGGGGAAGCAACCGGCAGGCCCGTCAGAACATGGAGAAAGGATTAATTCCACCGGCCACCGGGGATAAGAAGAACAATCAGTATTGGTATCATATCGATCCTCAGTTGGTTAATGAGATCTGGAGTGCTTTTTATCCCGGTATGCCGGAAAAAGCGGTAGAAAGAGCCCAATGGGGGGCGCACATCACCAATGACGACTGGGGTACACATCCGACCATGTTTTACGCTGCCCTCTACAGTGCGGCATTCACCACGTCGGATATCATGAAAATATACGACCGGGCCATGAAGTATATCCCTGGTTCCAGCCCGTTTAAAAAAGGATTAAAGGATGTAAAAAAATGGTATAAACAAAACAAAAACTGGAAGGAGACACGGGCGCTTATCAAAGATAATTATTACAATCACCCGGATATTAAGGAGCCTCACCAAGCGGTTTCGGCTATGGTTAACGGATTGTTCGGGGCAATGGCTATCCTGTATGGAAACGGCGATTTTATGAAAACGACCGGAATTGCCATTAGCGCAGGTCTCGATTGTGATAATCAGGGAGCTACCTGTGCCGGGTTTGTAGGTGTGCTGAACGGGGGCGATGCAATACCACACCACCTGACGACAAATCTGGGCGACGGCAAAATATTTGAAAAGCCGTTTAATAATCAATATATCAACTATTCGCGCGATAAGCTCCCCAATCACACGCTCATAACTGAGTTGGTTGATCGAATTGCCGCAATCGCTGAGGACGCCATTTTAGAAAATGGGGGCAAGAAATTCACAAGAAATCAGAAAACATATTACAAGATTCCTGAAAACAGATAAATATGTAGTTACAAACCGGTTGGCATTCATTTTGAAAATAAGGAAATAACAAGACCACAGGAAACAACAAAACATGATCACGCTTGGATATGACATAGGAAGTTCATTTATAAAGGCTTCTGCCCTGGATACGGCTACGGGAATAATACTGGCGACGGCTGTTAGCCCGGTCAGGGAGCTGGGGATTGAAAGCCCTAGAGCAGGGTGGGCGGAGCAGCACCCCGATTTGTGGTGGCAGCATTTCAAAAAAGTAACTCAGGCGCTGCTAAGCTACCCGGACGTAGAAAATTCAGCTATTAAAGCCATAGGGATTGCTTACCAGATGCATGGCCTGGTGACGGTAGATGAGCATATGAAGCCGCTCCGGCCCTCCATTATCTGGTGCGACAGCCGGGCCTCTTTTTTTGGGGAGAGAGCTCTGGAAGACATTGGCCCTAAGAAAATAATGAATTCACTGCTAAACTCCCCCGGAAATTTTACCGCTTCGAAGCTTAAGTGGGTGAAAGAGTACGAACCCAATACGTTCAGCAAAACACGTAAGTTTATGCTCCCGGGCGACTACATAGCGTTGAAGCTCACCGGCCACGCTACCACTACACCCTCTGGTTTGTCGGAAGGAATCCTGTGGGATTATGAAAAGGAACGTCTGGCAAATTTCCTGCTCGATTACTATGAATTGGATTCTTCTATGATTCCTGAGATAGTGCCGAATTTCAGCCGGGGGCTGAAAATATCGACAAAGACCGCTGTTGCACTGGGTCTCCCGCAGGATACACTTATTTCCTATCGTGCAGGTGATCAGCCGAACAATGCCTTTTCGCTGAATGTCCTTCAGCCCGGAGAAGTGGCTGCTACAGCAGGCACTTCAGGCGTGGTTTATGGGGTTAGCGATACGAAAATGACAGATGATAAATCGAGGATCAATACCTTTCTGCATGTAAACCATACTTCTCAAAAGCCCCGGTACGGGGTGCTGATGTGCCTTAACGGAACGGGAATCCTGTATTCCTGGCTCAGGAATCAGATGGCCTCCGGTATGAGTTATGAGCAGCTGAATGAAAAAGCCGGAAAAATCCCTCCCGGAGCCGAAGGGGTAATGATATTCCCATTCGGCAATGGGGCCGAGCGTATTCTGGGTAACCGGCATCCCGGCGCAAGCTTTCACCACATGGATTTTAATCGGCATACGCTCGGGCATATCGTCAGGGCTGCACAGGAGGGTATCGTCTTTTCCCTGCAATATGGGATGGATATTATGCAATCGGGTGGTACCCGCATTAAGACCATTCGCGTAGGCAAGGGGAATATGTTTTTGAGCCCGGTTTTTCGTGAGACCCTGGCTACCCTCGCGGGTGCATCCATAGAGATGTTCGATACCGATGGCGCTGCAGGAGCAGCCCGGGGCGCTGCCGTGGGAGCGGGTTATTATCAGTCTTTTGAAGAAGCATTTCACACCCTGGAAAAACAAAAAACAGTTTACCCGGATAAAAAGTCGCAACACATTGTGAAAGAAGCCTATCAAAAGTGGAAACACATGCTGAATCAAAATATCAATCAATAAAATAAAACAATTATGGATGTACTGACAGGAGAAAGAGAATATTTTAAAGGAATTGACAAAATTAAATATGAAGGTCCCGAAAGTGATAATCCGCTGGCTTTCAAATACTATAATCCGGAAAAGAGAGTAGGGGATAAAACCATGCAGGAGCACCTACATTTTGCCGTGGCTTACTGGCATTCTTTTTCCAGCAGGCTGGCCGATCCTTTTGGCCCCGGAACACGTGAGCTTCCGTGGCTGCAGAGTAAAGACCCCATACAAAGGGCCAGGGATAAAATGGATGCGGCTTTTGAGTTTATGACTAAGATGGGGCTGAAGTATTTCTGCTTCCACGATGTGGACCTGGTGGATGAAGCAGAAACCATAGCCGAATCGGAGCGCAGGCTGCAAAGCATTGTAGACTACGCCAAAGAGAAAAAAAAGGAGTCCGGTATAGAGTTGCTTTGGGGTACGGCTAACCTTTTTAGCCACCCGCGCTATATGAATGGCGCGGGAACCAATCCGGTTTTTGAAGTGGTAGCTCATGCCGGGGCACAACTGAAGCGGGCTATCGATGCTACTATTGAATTGGATGGCCATAATTACGTTTTCTGGGGTGGCCGCGAAGGGTACATGACCTTGCTGAACACCCAAATGAAAAAAGAAAAAGACCATTACGCCCAACTGCTTACTATGGCTCGCGATTATGCCCGCAAAAACGGATTTAAAGGCAATTTCTTCGTGGAGCCCAAACCCATGGAGCCGATGAAGCAGCTTTACGATACGGATGCCGCTACAGTACTTCAGTTTTTAAGGGAGTATGACCTGATGGATGATTTTAAGCTCAATATTGAGGCGAACCATGCCACACTTGCCCTGCATTCTTTTGAGCATGAATTGCAGGTGGCTGCCGATGCCGGAATGCTGGGAAGTATCGATGCGAACCGCGGCGATGAGCAGAATGGGTGGGATACAGACCAGTTTCCAACCAAACTGAACGATGTGACCAGAGCCATGCTCGTTATTCTTGAGGCAGGTGGCCTGCAGGGCGGTGGAATTAACTTCGATGCCAAACTCACAAGAAATTCCACAGACCTTGAGGATATGTTTCATGCCCATATCGGGGCTATGGATACGTTTGCCCGTGGTTTGATGGCAGCGGATGATATCCTCCGAAATTCCTCTTATAGCAAGCTCAGAAAAGAAAGATATGCTACTTTTGAAAACGAGGAAGGAAAAAGATTCGTAAACGGGAGTATGAGCCTGGAAGATCTTCGCAGGATTGCTGTGAAGAATGGCGAACCACAACAAGTCAGTGGCAGGCAGGAGTTTTTTGAAAATCTTTTGAATACTCATATTCGTTAATTATTGAAAGGCATATGAATAAATCTGTAAGCCAAAGTCATTCAAAAGCATATATTATTTTACTTACACTGGTAGCTACCCTGGGCGGGTTGCTGTTCGGTTATGACACGGCCGTAATCAACGGAGCGGTAGGGGCTATCGAAAGCAATTTCATTGACCCTTTACCCAAAAATCCGGAACTGGCCGCAAAAGTTATCATGGAATATAAAATCCTGGCATCGTTGTGTTTTTTGGTTATCGGCGCGTTGCTAACTTCTTTCTTTGTAAAGCTTTTCGGAAAGCGAAAGGGAAGCGGTTACAGCCTGATTTTATGGGTGCTTTTGCTGGCAGTGATATATCAGCGCTTTTTGATCCTGGGAGATGACATTTCTCAAAACATCGCCAACTCTATAAATGGCTTTGCAGTTTCAAGTGCCTTGATCGGTTGTATCATCGGAGCATCCGTAGCGGGTTATATCAGCCAGAATATTGGCCGTAAAACCGGACTGATGCTGGCGGCAGGTTTATTCATTTTATCGGCTCTCGGCTCGGCTTTGCCGGATAAATTAAATTTTACTACAATGGAGGTGCTGTCGTCGTTTATCCTTTACCGTATCATTGGAGGAGTAGGCGTGGGGCTGGCTTCTATGATCGCGCCAATGTACATCGCCGAGATTTCCCCGGCCGAGAGAAGAGGCAACCTGGTTTCGTGGTATCAGTTTGCAGTTATTTTTGGCATGCTGGTGGTTTATTTTGTGAATTATTTTATAGCAAAGGGAAATCCTGTAAGCTGGGTGAATACAGAGGGATGGCGCTGGATGTTTGCCTCCGAGATTATTCCGGCATCCATTTTTATCGGGTTACTTTTTACCGTACCCGAAACGCCCCGCTATCATGTTTTGAAGGGAAAAAACGGCGAGGCGGAGCGTGTCCTTCAGAAACTGATGGGCGCTGAAAGAGCAGGCTCTACCCTCGAGTCGATAAAAGAATCTCTAAAAGAGCGCCGGTTACCCTGGCTTTCGTTCGGCGGTAAGCTGATAGTCATAGGCGTGTTGCTATCGGTATTTCAGCAGTTTGTCGGTATTAACGTGGTGTTGTATTACGCTTCCAAGATTTTCCGAAGCATGGGTGCCACTACGGAAGCATCGCTGCTTCAGACGGTGATCGTGGGAGCGGTAAACCTGACGTTTACAGTAATTGCTATTTTTACAGTAGACAAGCTGGGACGCAAGCCTTTACAAATCACAGGAGCCCTGGGGATGGCCGTGAGCATGATAACCCTGGGATTTTTGTTTTACAGTAAAAGCATGGGGTTGGGAGCATTGGTAGCTATGTTGGTCTATACAGCGGCTTTTGCCATATCATGGGGACCAGTGGTTTGGGTGCTGCTGTCGGAGATTTTTCCCAATTCCATTCGCGGGGCGATGTCGATAGCCGTGGCGGCTCAATGGATTGCCAACCTTACGGTTTCATGGACATTCCCGATGTTAAACGATAATGTCATGCTCACCGAGATGTTTAATAACGGATTTGCCTACTGGATATATGGATTGATGAGCCTGCTGGCCGCCTTTTTCATGTGGAGGTTTGTACCCGAGACCAAAGGCAGGCAGCTTGAGGATATGGGAGAGTTATGGAACAGGGAGAGTAAACAGGATAGCTCTTATTGATAAAAGGAATTTGTCCATTTCAAGATAACAACTGGAATTCAGCCTGATAGGGCCTATTGAATTAATCTCATTTATGACTTTCTGTGTCATAAAGTTTTGTTTGAGGAACACTCCTTTTGATTACCTTTATCATCTTAAACAACAATAAGATATTTAATTAAAAACAAGGAGAAAACGTATGACCTCATTGAAAACGACAGCAATATTTTTAATCGCAGGAATTCTTCTGTTTTCCTGCGAAAGCGAAAACACATCTCCCAAAGGAATCAAGGAAATTAAACTTAGCGCTACGGATAACTCTGTGGTGAACGCCAGCAATCAACTGGGATTTGACATGATGCAGGATATATTGGCAAATGCAGAAGAACATGAAAACCTGCTTATTTCACCCCTGAGTATAAGTTATGCACTTAACATGACGCATAACGGAGCTAAAGAGGAAACCAAAACAGAAATGGCGCAGAGTATGAATCTTGAAGGCATTCCTCTGCCCGAAGTCAATGAATCATACCGCCATTTAACAGAGTCGCTGCAAAACGCCGATAGCAAAGTAACCATGGAAATTGCCAATTCAATTTGGTACCGCGACACATATCCGGTAGAAGATGAGTTTATTCAGGTAAACCAGGATTATTATGATGCAGAAGTGAGTCCGATTGATTTTTCAAATACGGAAGCGGCAAAGGAAACCATGAACAACTGGGTAGCCAATAAAACACATGATAAGATTGATAGAATTGTTGAATATATTGATCCGCTGGATGTGATGTTCCTGATGAATGCGGTGTATTTTAAAGGGCAGTGGAAGCACCAGTTCGATGAAGATAAAACCACTCAAAGGTCATTTTACCCACGGGACGACGAGATGATTCAGGTGCCAACCATGCATATTGAAAAGGATTTTCTATTCCTTGAGAATGATATTTGCAGCGGTGTGGAATTACCTTATGGCAGGGGCAACTTTACCATGGTATTGCTGCTTCCTGATGAAGGTTATTTTCCGGAGGATATTGTCAGCAGCTTCACGGCCGAAACGTGGGATAATATGATCTCGGATGGAACAAGCAAAGAAATTTTAGTAGCACTTCCAAAATTTAAGTTTTCTTACAAAAAGCTTCTAAACCAAACACTAGAAAGCCTGGGTATGGAAAAAGCTTTTGATGAAAATGAAGCCAATTTTGAAAAAATTAATCGCAATGGAGATTTATATATTTCCAGGGTAAACCACAAAAGTTTTATCGACGTCAATGAAGAGGGTACGGAGGCGGCAGCGGTTACCTCAGTGGGAGCTACAGTAACTTCAATGCCCGACAATATAAATTTTAACAGGCCTTTCGTCTTTGCCATCCGCGAGCAATCAACCAACACAATATTGTTTAGCGGTATTGTAGAATGGCCGGAATACGATTAATCAAATTTTTGAAGAACAGGGTTGTTCAAAAACAAACCCCTCCCGCACCAACTGGCTCGGGAGGGGTTTGTTTTTACAACCACTTCACCAAACCTATGGTTTGATGGTGTTTGAGCATTTTGTGTTTCGGATAGAGCCTGAAGGCGTAGTCGTACACCCCGGCTTTGGTCATTACAATGTTGCAGGTGAAGGTGATTTCATCTCCGTTAACACCGGCTACTTCCATTTCTTCCACATGGAGGAAGTGGTTAATCTGCTCGTTGACTTTTTTACCGAATATTACTTCCAGTGTGATGTCGTCTTTGGTGATGCCCGGTGCTTTAAGCGTGATTTCAGCTTTGAAATTGTCGCCAAGCTTCAACGGACGATCGTAGGAGTTAGGGATATGATACTTTGTTACAGCAACCTGATCCCAGGCACCCCACATTTTTCGCTTCCATGTAACCAGCTCTCTGGCGGGCTTGAAGTTTTCTGTGCGGATGCTTTCCGACATATCAAACAGCGGGTAATAGAAGCGGTCAAAGTAATCCCTCAGCATGCGCCGCGTTGTAAAATGCGGAGCCACCTCGGCGATGTCTTTTTTCACCATGTCAATCCATTTTTCTGGAATACCGTTTTTGTTGCGCTCATAGAAGGCCGGGACGATTTCATCCTCGATGATATCATATAGCGTTTCTGCATCCAGCTCATCCTGCGCATGCTGGTCGCCATAGGCTTTTTCTTGCGGAAGGGCCCATCCGGCTCCCTCAACATAGCCCTCGGCCCACCAACCGTCGAGCACGCTGCAGTTCAGTACGCCATTCATCGCGGCTTTCTGACCGCTTGTACCTGAGGCTTCGAGCGGACGGGTTGGGGTGTTGAGCCACACATCCACACCCTGAACCAGCTTACGTCCAAGGCGGATATCGTAGTCCTCCACAAAAAGAATCTTTCCGGCAAACTCCGGGCGGCGTGAGATTTCCACAATATGTTTCAGCAGGTCTTGACCCATCTTATCGTTGGGGTGTGCTTTTCCGGCAAAAACAAACTGCACGGGCTTTTCTTCATTATTGATGATGGCCGACAAGCGTTCAAGGTTGTTAAACAACAGGTGCGCACGCTTATAGGTGGCAAACCTGCGGGCAAAACCAAAGGTGAGCTTGTCTTCTGAAAGACCGTTGTTGATTGTACGAATCATTTTTGGGCTTTCCTGTCGGCGCAGCATGTCGCTGCCCACGCGCTCTTTCAGGTAATTGATAAGCTTTTTACGCTGATAGTTTCTGATTTCCCAGATTTTTCCGGCTTCCACATCATAAATACCTTTCCAAAGGGAGGCATCATCCATCTTGTTGCGCCATCCTTTTCCGAAGGTTTTGTCATGGAGCTCACGCCAGCTATTCGAAGTCCAGTTGGCATAATGCACCCCGTTGGTCACATACCCGATATGCAGCTCTTCCGCGATGTATCCGGGGTAGTATTTGGTAAACATCTCACGGCTCACTTCCCCGTGAAGCTTACTCACACCATTCACTTCCTGGCTGAGGTAGAGCCCCAGTGCGCTCATGGAGA
>JAASSU010000020.1 GCA_021767705.1 Bacteroidota bacterium
GGAATTGCCGTCCAAAGTCTGGATGAAAGCATTCCTTACTACGAAAAAGTACTTGGATTAAAATGTTATGCCGTAGAAGAAGTCGTTGACCAAAAAGTGAAAACGGCTTTTTTTAAAGTCGGCGACACCAAAATTGAGCTTTTAGAGCCTACTGCCGATGACAGTCCGATAGCCAAATACCTCGAAAAGAAAGGCCCGGGCATCCATCACCTGGCCTTTGCCATGGATGATGTTGACCAGGCTCTTGAAGATGCTGAGCAAAATGGTGTAAGGCTGATCGACAAAACGAGCCGCCCGGGTGCCGAAGGGCTCAATATCGGATTCCTTCACCCAAAAAGCACCGGTGGCGTGCTCACCGAATTTTGTGGAAATAAGAAATCATCTGAAAAATAAATTTCAACCGTGAATAATCAGGACAAAATAAAAGAACTCATTGAGCTCCGCGAAAAAGCGAAGCTTGGTGGAGGTGAAAAGCGCATTGAGGCGCAACATCAAAAAGGAAAATATACCGCACGCGAACGTATTGATATGCTTCTTGATGAAGGAAGTTTCGAAGAGTTTGACATGTTCGTAACACACCGCAGTACGAATTTCGGACTGGAGAAAAAGCAATTCCTTGGCGATGGCGTAATTACCGGCCACGGAACTATCGACGGACGTGTGGTTTATGTCTTCTCCCAGGATTTCACCGTAATGGGTGGTTCGCTTAGCGAGACCTTTGCACAAAAAATCTGCAAAGTGATGGACCAGGCTATGAAAGTAGGTGCTCCGGTAGTCGGCATCAACGACTCTGGCGGAGCGCGCATCCAGGAAGGCGTAAACTCGCTGGCAGGATACGCAGAGATTTTTGAACGCAACATTCTTGCTTCAGGAGTGATTCCGCAGATTTCAGCCATCTTTGGCCCTTGTGCCGGAGGCGCGGTTTACTCTCCCGCCCTAACCGATGTTATCATTATGTCGGAGGCCACCTCTTACATGTTTGTAACCGGCCCGAAAGTGGCCAAAACGGTTACCGGCGAAGACATTACCGTGGAAGACCTGGGTGGTGCTGACGTGCACTCTTCCAAGTCAGGGGTTGCGCACTTTAAAGTAAGCGACGAGGAAGAAGGATTGATGCTTATCCGTAAAATGCTTGAGTATCTTCCGAACAACAACCTCGAGGATCCTATCATCAACAACACCAAAGATCCTATCGACCGGAAAGAGGACGTGCTGAATGAGATTATTCCTGAAAATCCAAACACGCCCTATGATGTGAAGGATGTAATATACTCGATTGTGGACGACCAGGAATTTATGGAGTTCCACCGCCACTGGGCCCGTAATATCGTGGTTGGTTTTGCCCGCTTCAACGGCCAGCCGGTGGGTATCGTAGCCAATCAGCCTAACTACCTGGCCGGAGTGCTTGATATTAATGCATCGCGCAAAGCGGCAAGGTTTGTTCGCTTCTGCGATTCGTTCAATGTGCCACTGGTTACACTGGTCGACGTGCCGGGATTCCTTCCGGGAAGCACCCAGGAGTATGGCGGTATCATCACTCACGGGGCCAAACTGATGTTTGCCTATGGCGAAGCTACCGTTCCGAAAATTACAGTGACGCTGCGTAAATCTTACGGTGGCGCCCACGATGTGATGAGCTCAAAACAACTTCGCGGCGATCTTAACTACGCGTGGCCAACTGCCGAAATCGCAGTAATGGGGCCCGCCGGTGCCATAGAGGTTCTTGAAGGAAGAAAAATCAAGGACATGAGCCCGGAAGAGGCCAAGAAATATATTGATGAGAAAACCCTTGAGTATAAGAACCAGTTTGCCAACCCATATGTAGCAGCCAAATATGGCTATATCGATGATGTGATTGAGCCGCGTAACACTCGCTTCAGGGTGATCAGGGCACTGCAGACACTGGCAACGAAAAAAGAATCGCTTCCGCCGAAGAAGCATTCAAACATACCATTGTAAACAGGAGAAAATATGACATTACTTGAACTGACTTTTGATACAAGTACCATAGACACCTACGCGCTCATTATTGCAGCAATGGGTTATGTGGTAGTGTTCTCTGTCCTCATCCTGATGTTTTTCCTTTACAACATGTTGCCTAAAGTCCTGAATATCCAAACGCGTCAGCGCCTCAGGAAGAAAGGCAAAAAAGAGTGTGAAGAATGTGAAGACATCACAGGGGAAGTCAATGCCGCCATCGGTGCCGCATTGCATTTGTAT
The DNA here is from genome assembly GCA_021767705.1 of Bacteroidota bacterium. Lineage (GTDB taxonomy): Bacteria > Bacteroidota > Bacteroidia > Bacteroidales > JAIPAH01 > JAIPAH01. Next base: position 2,221 of record JAASSU010000020.1, read on the forward strand.
TTCAGCGAACTTCATGATGAAGAGAGCGATGTGATGACCATTAAGAAAGTGTCGAAACGTTACTCTCCGTGGAGCTCTAAAATTTACGGACTGAATCCATATTTTAAAAAATAATGCAGGCTCAACCTGCGGGCTTTTAATGCTAAAAAGCTCATTTACAAATTAAAAATAAAATGAAAAAGTTTTCATTCACTATAAACGGGAACCAGTATGATGTTGAGATCAAAGACTACGAAGACGATGTAGCCCATATTGATGTCAACGGCACAAGCTATGACGTGGAGGTGCACCGCGAGGTCAAGAAATCGAAGACACCAACACTGGTACGTCCTGAGGTTCCCTCAACACGTAAAGACAGCAAAATCAAGAAGAAAATCAGTACAACTTCTTCAGCCATCAAATCTCCTTTGCCAGGAAATGTCATCAGCATTTTCGTTAAGGAAGGCGATACGGTAAGCAAAGGTCAAAAGCTGCTGACTTACGAGGCCATGAAAATGGAAAACGAAGTACAATCGACCAAAGACGGAACCGTAAAGGCAATTAAGGTGGCTCCGGGTGATAGCATAGTTGAAGGACAAGATTTAATTGAAATCGGATAGTATGAAGAAGTTAATCACAGTATTAAGCGTCATTCTACTTCTTGGCTTCATTTCAACGGTATTTAATCTCCCGGAAGCATACAGCCAGGATCAGAATGGTTCGAAAGGCAACATTGAGCAGCACGTGAAAACTGAAAAAGCCGATAAATCAGCTGCCGGGCATGGTATCGCTAAATTTTTCAGCTTTACAGGATTTAACAACGCCACGGCTGGCCACCTGATTATGCTGGTGGTAGGTCTGATTTTTATTTTCCTGGCTATCAAGTACGACTATGAACCACTGCTTCTTATACCCATCGGTGTGGGTATCCTTATCGGGAATATTCCCTTTATGGAAGATGCCGGGCTCAAACTAGGAATCTACGAAGAAGGAAGTGTTTTCAATTACCTATATTTTGGTGTTACCGCCGGAATTTATCCGCCCTTGATTTTCCTGGGTATCGGGGCAATGACCGACTTCTCCTCGCTGATGTCAAGTCCGCGATTGATGCTTTTGGGTGCAGCCGCCCAGATAGGTATTTTCCTTACCTTTTTGGGAGCCCTTACTTTAGGGTTTGCCCCACCGGAAGCCGGTGCAATTGGAATTATCGGTGGTGCTGACGGTCCTACCGCAATCTTCCTGTCTTCGAAGCTGGCCAACGGGGTCAACATCCTTCCTGATGGAACCACAGTTATGAACCTTATCGGCCCTATCGCCATTGCCGCCTATTCATACATGGCTCTGGTGCCGGTGATTCAGCCGCCGATTATGCGCCTGCTCACCAATGATAGAGAACGGGTAATTAAGATGAAGCCTCCCCGCGCCGTATCCAAGCTTGAGAAAATCCTTTTCCCAATTATCGGTCTGCTGGTCACAGCATTCATTTCGCCAAGTGCCTTGCCACTGCTCGGAATGCTTTTCTTTGGTAACATCCTGAAAGAAAGTGGAGTAACCAAGCGCCTGGCGGATACTGCCCGCACTTCGATGATTGACATCGTTACTATCCTTCTGGGGCTCACGGTAGGTGCTTCCACACAGGCCACTGTTTTCCTGAAAGATACTTCCATCCTTATTTTTATACTTGGAGCCGTATCCTTCATGATTGCCACCGCCGGTGGTATCCTTTTCGCTAAAGTGATGAACCTGTTCCTGCCCGAAGAGAAGAAAATCAACCCGCTGGTGGGTGCTGCCGGCGTGTCGGCCGTGCCCGACAGTGCCCGCGTGGTGCAACAGCAGGGGCTGAGGTACGACCCATCGAATCACTTGCTGATGCATGCCATGGCACCCAACGTTTCGGGGGTCATCGGATCGGCCGTAGCTGCAGGTATCCTGCTTAGCTTCCTGCTCTAAGGAAACCAACAGGTATTGAATCAGAAAAATTAACCTGACGAGGAAAGTCTCAATGCAATTGCAGAGACTTCCTCGTCTTTTTCATATCTTTATCAAAAACTTTTACGATGCTTATTATTGGAATTGCCGGTGGTTCAGGATCAGGGAAAACCACGGTGGCCCGGAAAATAATTGAAAATCTGCCAGAGGACGCTGTCTCCATCATTCCGCAAGACGCTTATTACAGGGACAATAGCTATTTACCCCTTGAAGAGCGAAAGAAAATCAACTTCGACCACCCCTCTTCCATCGAGTTTGAGCTGCTGGCTAAACACCTCCATCAGCTAAAGTCAGGGCAAGCTATCGAAATGCCGACTTATTCATACCTGACTTGCATCAGGCAAGAAGAAACTCTACCGGTAAGCCCTACTAAGGTGATTATCGTGGAAGGAATTCTCATCTTAACAAACAAAGATTTGCGGGAACAAATGGGCATTAAAGTTTTTGTGGATGCCGCCCCGGACAACCGGTTGATCAGGGTGTTGATGAGGGATAAAAACGAACGGGGAAGAACTTTTGAGGAGGTGATCTCGCACTACAAAACTTACGTGCAGCCTATGCATGAGCAGTTTATCGAACCATCGAAACGGCATGCGGATATCATTGTTCCGCAAGGCGGAAACAACAAAATTGCTATCGACATTCTGCGCTCACGAATCTATCAAAGCATCCACATTTAAAAATTTCTTTACCTTTAGGCATAAATTGAGCGACTATGAACGTAAAATATTTTCTTCTGTTTATTCCGATTGTTTTCCTGTTTGGATGTGGGGAGCAAGAAACCATTGAGCCTCAACCAACCGAGCAGTGGAACACCTACATGTCGAAAGACGGACTGGCTGCAAATGAAGTGAACGTGGTTTTTGTTGACAGCGAGAACAACAAATGGTTTGGGACCGAATTTGGCCTCTCAAAATTTGATGGTGTTGAGTGGGATAATTTCTCAACAAGCGACGGACTTGTTTACCAAAATGTGCTTGCTATCGCTGAAGATCAATTCGGTGTGATGTGGATAGGCACTCCGTTTGGCGTTTCGCGCTATGATCAAAGCACCTGGATGACTTACACCCAAACCGATGGCCTTACTGATAATTATGTTTATGATATTGCTATCGATCAGAACAACACAAAGTGGTTTGCTACAGCCCATGGCGTTTCCAGCTTCGATGGCACCACCTGGAAAGCCTATTTCAAGCAAAGCGATACTACGCTGGTGCATAATCATGTGAAAAATGTGGAGGTGGACGCTAATGGGGCCGTGTGGTTCGGTACCGAGTATGGTATCTCAAAAAAAGAACCTGCCGGATGGACTTCATACATCTCAAACAACGGAAACCTATGGAATTACATTGTGGATATGGATGTGGAGCCGGGAACCAATACCATTTGGTTTTCAACACTGGCAGGAGCCTCATCTCTCGACAGCGAGGGCAATTGGGCTTACATCTCGTATGGTGATGGTATCGCATTTAACCAGATTTACGGCGTGGCTTTCGATGGAAATAACACCTGGTTCGCCACCCAGCGCGGGGCTTCATTGCTCAAAGGTGGCGAGTGGACCACTTTCACCAAAGAAGATGGCCTGGCTGCCGACTGGGTAACTGATGTTGAAGTCGACAACAACGGCATTGCCTGGTTTGCCACCTATCCGGGAGGTGTTAGCTCCGTAAAACTACTCACGCCCTAAGGCAGGCAAGCAGCAAGCAATAATTTACAAATCGTAAAACAAATAAAATTTCATGCAAAAACGATGGGTACTCAAACCGGAAGGGGAAGCAGAAAAAGTGGAGCATCTTTCGAAAGTGCTGAACATAGACCATAATTTGTCGAATCTGCTGGTCCAGCGGGGCATCCATACTTACGATCAGGCACGTGATTTTTTCAGGCCTGAACTCTCGCAACTGCATGACCCTTTTCTCATGAAAGATATGGACAGTGCCATCAACCGCATTGAGATGGCTGTTCAGCGCAACGAAAAAATCCTGATTTATGGCGACTATGATGTAGACGGCACCACGGCAGTGGCCCTTATGTACACTTTTATTACCAGCTTCTACTACAATGTGGAGTTTTATATCCCTGATCGTTACACCGAAGGCTATGGGATTTCTTACAAAGGTATCGACTATGCGGCCAGCAAAGGGGTGACACTGGTCATTGCCCTCGACTGCGGCATCAAAGCCATTGACAAGGTCAAGTATGCCAGCGAACGTAACATCGATTTTATTATTGCCGACCATCACCGCCCCGACAGTGAGCTGCCGGAAGCATATGCTGTGCTCGACCCCAAGCGCCCGGATTGTAATTATCCTTACAAAGAGCTTTCAGGGTGTGGTGTAGGATTTAAAATCGCCCAGGCCTATGCGCAAGAGCATCATATCCCTTTCCGGGAACTGGAAAAATTCCTCGACCTGGTGGTGGTGAGTATCGCTGCCGATATCGTTCCGGTAACCGGCGAAAACCGTATACTTGCGTTTCACGGCCTGAAGCTTATCAACACCAACCCCCGCCCGGGTTTTGAAGCCATCCTGAAATACAGCAATATCCAGCGCCGCGGCAACAACCCGAAAGCACGAAACAATTTCATTTTCAACAAAGAACTTACGGTTTCGGACATGGTCTTTTTGATTGGCCCGCGCATCAACGCCGCCGGAAGAATTGAAAGTGCCAACAACTCGGTTGACCTGCTCATCTGCGATAACCTCGAAGAGGCTTCGAAGCTGGCCGAGCAAATCAACGATTTTAACATCGAACGCCGTAACCTTGATGCCACCGCCACACAGGAAGCACTGTCGATGATCGACGACGAAATACCTGGTGAAGAATTTAAAACCACAGTGGTATATAACGAACAGTGGCACAAGGGCGTAGTGGGCATTGTAGCTTCGCGACTTATTGAAAAGCATTACCGCCCAACGATTGTTCTCACAAAATCAAACGGGCTTATCACCGGGTCGGCACGATCGATAAAGACATTTGATATTTACGATGCTATTGACGAGTGCAGCGATTTGCTTGAGCATTTCGGGGGCCACATGTATGCCGCAGGCATGTCGATAAAACCCGAAAACTTCCAGGAGTTCAAGGAACGTTTTGAGCAGGTGGCTCAAGCGAAGCTCAGCGATGAAGAAATGATTCCGGAAATTGAGATTGATGCTGACCTGCCCCTCAAAGGCATCAACAGCAAATTTTACCGCATACTAAGGCAGTTTGCTCCTTTTGGCCCCGGCAACAGCGCACCCGTATTCAGAACCAAAGGTGTTATCGACACCGGTTATGTGAGGCGCATCAAAGAAAAGCACCTCAAGCTGGGCGTTATCCATCCGAAAATTTCCGGGTTTCCTATCGACGCTATTGCTTTTGGGCAAGCCGAACATTTCGAGCATATTAAAGCAGGAAAACCCTTTGACATTTGCTTTCATGTGGAAGAAAATGAAATGAACCACATGCTTCAGTTGAACATTAAAGATATTAAACCTGCTGAAGAAGACTAAAAAGGATAAAATACACGGTAAATCAAAACGACCCCTGAAACGGCCAGTATCACGCCGATGCCACGGTTAATCCAGAATACAATCCGGGGGCGCAATAAACGTTTAAACCGATAGCCTACATAACATTTGAGCAAGTCAGACATAAAAATGGTGATCAGAGAAGATCCAAAGAAGGTGAAGACGTACTCATGAAGATTCCCCTCATCGGCATGCGCCGTAATAAAACTCATCGCGGCAAGCCAGAAAAAGAAAATAAACGGGTTGGCCAGGTTAAGAAAATAGCCTTTGATGACCAGTGAGTGCGGCTTGGGTACTTTTGGGGTTTTATATTTCGGACTTCTTCGGCGAAGGATATCCGGTTTTTTAAAAAAGGTGAATAACCCAAATATAATGAGAATGATACCACCAATGATTCCTATGTAAACTTTGTTGTCGTTACTGAAAAGGTTGGATGCCCCGATGTAGGATATCGCAATAAAAGTAACATCGCTTAAAAGGATACCGAAAGAGAGGAGCAGCCCCCACTTAAAGCCCCGGTCGATTCCGGTTTGGAGCACAGCCCAAAAAGCCGGACCAAAAGAAAACGACACCACTAATCCCAGTCCAAATCCTTCTAAAATTACCTGAGGCATTTACTATCAATTATTTATTGGATTTTTCTTTCAGAAATTCTTCCCATTCGGTAAACTTTTCCTTTTTCAAAACACGCGGAAACTTATTCTGGCCACCCATTTTGCCCTTTTCCTTCATGTAATCGTAAAATACGTTTACCGGATACACTTCCACAAACACATCTTTGATGGCTGCAATACGTTCAACACGATAATCGTCATTTAGTTTTTTCAGATGGTTATCGAGATACTGTTTTGCTGTTTCGGGGTCTAAATTATCATCGGTTCCGAAATACCATTTATGGGCAAACATTGAACCATGACGGATGGCGGCCACCGTAAACTCGCGGATATCCACGTTCAGGTTTTTAGCCGTCATTTCCACGGCGCGGTTCATGTTCTCCTGCGAAAGGTGCTCGCCGCAGTAATTCAGGAAGAATTTTGTACGGCCGGTGATTACAATCTCCCGGCGTTCAATATCCACAAATTTAATAGTGTCGCCAATCATGTAGCGCCAGGCCCCGCTGACCGTCGAAAGCAGCAAGGCGTATTCTGTATTCTTATCTACCTCATCAATAATCAATGTCTTAGCATCTCTTTTAATATTGCCCTCTTCATCGAAGTTTTCTGAGTTGAAGGGAACAAATTCCATGAAAATGCCATTATCCAGCACCAGCTCCATGCCTTCTGCATCGGGACGGCTCTGATAAGCCACAAACCCCTCGGAGGCCAGATAGGTTTCGATGTAAGTGAGCGGGTGGGCAAGCAGTTTTTCAAATCCCTTTTTATAGGGAGCGAAAGACACACCGCCATGGACATAAATATTAAGGTTGGGCCAGATGTCATGGATGTTGTCCACCTTGTAATACTCAATAATTCTTTCGAGAAGAATCTGCAGCCATGCCGGAACGCCTGCAATGACGCCCACATCCCACGATTTTGCTTTCTTTACAATCTCATCGAGTTTGGTGTTCCAGTCGCGCTCCTTAGAGATGCGCCTTCCGGGCTTGTAAAAGTGCTGAAACCAGAACGGAATATTTCCGGTGGTGATTCCTGATAAATCACCCTCATAGTAGGTCCCATTATACTGAAGGTGGGTGCTCCCTCCCAACATCAGGATGCCCTTTTCATAAAACTCTTTCGGGAATTTGTAATTGGCCAGCGAAAAAATCTGCCGGATGCTTACCTTTTTTATGGCCTTGAGCATTTCGGCCGTCACCGGAATGTGCTTGCTCGAAGATTCGGAAGTGCCTGAGCTTAAAGCGAAATACTTTACTTTTCCGGGCCAGGTTACAAAAGGTTCATTATTCAACGTACGATACCACCACTCTCTGTAAATGCTTTTGTAGTCGTATACCGGAACATTGTTGCGAAAAGCTTCAATGACATCTTTTGAATTCAGAACCTGGTGAAAGTTGTTGGCCTCACCAAATTTTGTGTGCTGAGCTTTCTTTACGAGTTTGCGTAGAACTTTTGTCTGTAATGCTCGTGGGTTGGCCTTGCGGTTATCGTAAGGAAACTTACTTCGCAAAGCAATCGCATTTTTAATTACTGAACCTAATATCGGCATGCAATCTGTATTTAATTTTGTGAAGTAAAATTAAAAAAATTCTGATAACACTAATCCTTGAAAAGCATACGAAAAAAAGACTTCCGGGGATGAAATTTCAAATCATGCACGCCCGAACACCGTTTGATAATATAAAGTTTGGAAAATCTCTCATAATGAAACAGAAACCGAAGCTAATGGAATAAATTCTAACCTCCTGACTTGATTATGATAGCTGTGATCATATGACTGCATTTTGAAAAGACTATACTTGAACCGGATTTTTTCCTGTTTTATTTCCAGCATACTTTTTCCATGTATCCAATCAAAGAAATAGCTTCCAACAATCAAAGTAAGTGAAATAGCTGTAATAGTATTTTGTGTGCGATAATCTCCGTTTTTTACATCCGCTTGATCGAATCGCAGGCCAAAGATATTTTGCCATTTAACATTTCCTTCTGTATTGGCAAGGCTATATACCAGCCCTCCATAGCCAAGCATTCTGCTTCCTAAAACATAATACCCGATTTTTGGCTCTTTGGCGTAAAAATGAGAATACCCCGGCACTACCATTGCATATAGCATGTCCTTCATTCGTAGGTTTCTCGACAGTAACTGAAACTCTTCAAAAGTCATGTTTTCAGGGATATCAGGCATAACGAAATTGTCATTATTCCCCTTTTTATAAATATCAAAATCCTGTGATACGGCAAATTCCAGTAACACAAAAACAAACAGAAAAGTTATTAAGAAGTGCTGGTTTTTCATAGAACAAACTTTGTTAACGAAAAATTAACAAGGTGCGGTGATGAATGTTTAAGTATTTTTGAGGGTTCAAAACAGGTAGTTAATTCTATTCTTAGATATGGATTTAAAATCAATCTTTTATTCGCTTCTGAAAATACTACTTACTGTATTACAGAGCCTCGTAGTCGCATTTATTGCATTCCTCGTTTACATGGCCATTACCGACTACAATCCCGATAAGGTAATGCCACTTGAGATAAAAACCCCTACTCTGAATACCGGCTCAGCAGATTCTTCTTTTTCGTTCATGATCTGGAATACCGGGTATGCAGGGCTGGGCAAGGAAATGGACTTTTTTTACGATGGCGGGAAAAGGGTGCGGCCTACTCAAAATGAATTTGAGAAATATAAGAATGGTATTCTGAATTTTCTGGATGCCAACGACAGCCTTGACTTTGTTCTTCTACAGGAAGTGGATCAGCACTCGAAGCGCAGTTACTATTCGAATCAGGCCGAAGCCATAGAAAGCCGGCTAACCGCATACTCATCTGTTTTCAGCAAAAACTACGATGTGGCCTTCGTTCCGATGCCCCCGAGCAACCCGATGGGTAAAGTCAGTGCCGGGATGATGACCTTATCGGGATTAGCAACCATAAAAGCGCTCAGGCTTGCCCTACCCCAGGTTTATTCGTGGCCCATGAAGCACTTCATGCTCGACCGGGCGGCCATTGCCACCCATCATCCGGTCAATGCTCAAAAGGACCTGATAATCATCAATATCCACAACTCTGCTTACGTTGATGACACTTCTGCTTTAGCAAAAGAGATTGCAGTAATTAGAAACTACGCACAATCCCAATATCAGAAGGGAAATTATGTGGTAATTGGCGGCGACTGGAACCAGAACCCACCCGGATTTGATACGCTTCAGCTCTCTGCGCTTCACCGTCTCAACTATCAGCTTGAGAAAAACAGCCTCGGAAAAAACTGGCAATGGGCCTGGGATAAAACCAAGCCTACCAACCGTAGTTTGGAGAAACCTTTGAGCCAGGGAGTAAACAAAACCGTCATTGATTTTTACGCCGTATCGCCCAATCTTCTTGTTGAGGAAGTAAAAGTTTTGCCGCTGGATTTCAGCTTTTCGGATCACGAACCGGTATACCTCCGGGTGTCTATTCCTCCACAAAAAAATCAGCTATAATACGGTCCGAAATAAAAATGCCTTTTGGGGAAAGGCAGGCCCTGCCGTCAGAAACCACCAGAAGGTCAGAGTTCCGGTATTTTTTGAGTTTAGAGAAAAAGTAGTTTGCCTGTGATTTGTTAAACCCGGATTCCAGCTCAGAAAACCCGACCCCCCACTTGGTTCGCAGGTGCGTCATGATAAACTCATTAAAACGCTGGTTTTCCGTCAGGATTTCTCTCTCAAAATCAGGGCTTTCACTTTTTATTCCTTCGATATACTTCTTGAGGTGTGCGATGTTCCAGGTTCTGCTGGTTCGGTTGTATGAGTGTGCCGAAGGCCCCAGCCCCAGGTAAGGCTTTCCAAACCAGTAAGCTGTGTTGTGTTGGGCATAGCGCTTATCCTTGCAAAAGTTCGAAATTTCATAGTGCTCATAGCCGTGGGTGTTTGCAAAATCAATTAAGGCTTCAAACTGATCCAGGAACAGTTCTTCAGCAGGAGGTTTCATTTTTCCTTTCCGGATAAAATACTCAAACGCAGTGTTCTGCTCCACTGTCAGGGCATAGCAAGAGATGTGGGGGATATCAAAATTCCTGGTGATTTCGAGGTTTTTATTCCACGTTTCCGGGGTGCTGTTGGGCAAACCGTAAATTAAATCAATCGTCAGGTTTTCAAAGCCAGCCTTACGACTCATATCAATACTTTTCAAAGCCTTCTCAGCATCGTGCGTCCGGTTAAGGTATTGGAGTTCACTATTGTTAAAAGTCTGAACGCCGATACTCAGGCGGTTGATGCCGTTCTTTTTAAAGCTATGCAATTGTTCCTGAGAAATATCATCCGGATTAGCTTCGAGGGTTATCTCCGCATGATCAGCAACAGAAAAATGAGTAAAAACAGCATCCATTATTTTTTGGAGGTGATGCGCTTTCATCAGCGATGGCGTGCCTCCCCCAAAATAAATCGATTCGATGGTTTCTTTGCTAACAAGGCTTTTCCGAAGATTCACCTCATCAGTGATGGCATCAATAACCTCATCGAAATAACGGCTTGATGCCAGTGAATAAAAGTTGCAATAGTGACATTTTCGCTTGCAAAACGGGATGTGGATGTAGATTCCTGCCATAAGGCAAAGGTAATTCAAATGATGCTGTAATGGTTGCGCTTAAAAAAGGGCTTTTACCACTTCCTTAAACAGCGAGGATTTTGTTCCTTCGGGGTTCAGGCTGTTGGCCTTGCGCAAATCCGTAAAAGCGCCCCAAAGTTTTCCTGACTGGCGCTTGCAGATTCCGCGGTAATAAAAAGCATCGGCATAAGCGGGCTCCAGCTCAATGGTTTTATCAAAGCTTTCAATGGCCTGCTCATAGTCCTGAAGCTTAAAATATGCAAATCCTTTGATGTAATGTGCCTGTAATGATTGCGGGTTGTTTTCGAGCACCTGGTTGCAAAATTTTATTGCCAGCTTGTGGTCGCCCGACTTAACAAGATACACCGCCTTTGTCAGCTCCTTCCCCATTTCGCTTCTTGCGGCATTGGGAATCAACAAAGCGAAAACAATCAAAACAAAAAAACATCTGTTAATAAGCGTTTTCATTGACCAAAGATTTCGTTTAAATCCATCATGACATCAGACGAAGATAAACCTGCTTTTGTTACAAATCAACACGATTTCTAAAAAAATCTTAAGGCATGCAACTATTATCCGATTCGCTTGTCTTCATATTGCGAGGACACGATATAACTACTTGGCCTCCGTCATTAATTAAATTTTTAAGAAGATTAGTTAGGTTAAAAGGATAGTTTTAAGAAGAGCTATCCTTTTTTTTATTCCATTGGCTATAAGGGTGGCTTATCAGATTGGCATTATAATACTTAACATCGCCCGTTACTTCTTTACCTGCCCAGTCAGGAATTTCAAAGCTCGTTTTTTCAGAGTTCAGTTCAATTTCTGCCAAAACCAGGCCTTCATTATCCCCATGAAAAATATCTACTTCCCAGGTAAAGTCATCGTATTTCACAAAAAAACGCTCTTTAACAATAATCGTATCGCAAAACATTTCGATCATTTGCTGTGCTTCCTGCAGGGGGATTTCATACTCAAACTCCGCACGTGTAAATCCGTTGGTTTTTCCTTTAATGGTAAGAAAAGCCTGTTTGTTTTTTATCCTGACCCTTACCGATTTCCCGGGGTTCACAGAAATGTAGCCCTGTTTGATGGTGTCTGTCCTGAATGCCTCATCTCTAAAAGAAAAATCCTTTACCAGGAATTTCCGTTCTATTTCTTGTCCCATAGCTCTCACAAATTAAAAATGGCTGTACCAAAATTAATCATTTCGATACAGCCATTCTCTGTTAAACAGGAAAAAATATTCTATGAATTACTGCCCTGCTTTTTTGCTTCTTTGGCTTTATCGGCGTCCATTTTCTTTGCCGGACGGGATGTTTTTACCACATCCATCTCCTCTACGAGGTGGCCGGCACCGGCAAACTTGTCAATAACAAAAAGCACATAACGGATATCAACACTGATAGTACGCTGCAGCTTGGGCTCGAAAGCGATATCGCCGCTCATGGCTTCCCAGTTCCCGTCAAAGGCAATACCAATTAAACGGCCACGGGCATCAATGACCGGGCTTCCTGAGTTTCCACCCGTAATGTCATGGTTAGTAAGGAAGCAAGTGTGCATCACACCATTTTCTCCATACTTGCCATAGTCTTTTTCTTCGTAAAGCTCTGCAAGTTTTTCAGGAACAATAAACTCCTCATCCGTTGGGTCTTCTTTTTCCATGACCCCATCGAGGGTAGTGTAAAATTCGTACTGCACTGCATCAGCAGGCTCGTAGCCATTTACTTTTCCGTAAGTAAGGCGCATCGTAAAGTTTGCATCAGGGTAGTATTTTTTCTCCGGGTTCATTTCGCGAAGACCTGCCACAAATTTACGGTAACCTTTGTCTAACATCTTGCCGGCTTGCTGAGCATCCTTACTTATGGTACGATATGTTTCGTAGAAAGCCGAGGCCAACTCAAAGGCCGGATCTTTTCTGATCTTTCTTTCTTTAGGATTATCCAGCAAGTCAAGCACCTCTTCTTTCCTGTCGAAGACAGATTTATCGAAGATATCAGCAGCAGCTTCCATAAAGTCGCCATCATATTTTTTGTAATATTCATCTAAGATTTCAGGATGCTGGAATTTCGGCACATTGTGATAGAACATCTCCATCATTGCTCCCAACATATTCTGATCGAGTGGTGCATGATAGTCTTTAAAATATTTGTCTAAACGCACTTTAATGCCTTCCACACGTTCCTTGATTTTTTCTTCCTCAGCTTCTTCTTCAAGCATTTTATGCAGCCTGTAAAAATTAGACAATGCAAAACCCAAAATCTCTGCTCCGCGGAATACAGCTTCACTGTAATATGTTTGAGCAATCACAGTATTTTGCTTTAGTTTATACCCTTTTTCGATAAGCTCAAGTGCTTCGCCATATTCTTTCTGTCGGCGTTTGTTTTGGGCAACCCAATCTCTGAAGTTGTCTTCAATCTGCTCTTTTTTGGCGGCCACTTTCAATCGCTTCAGCCCTTTGGTCTGGCCTTGGTAATATTTCCAGTAATTAGCTGTGCGGGCATACTTTGAAGCATATTGGATTTTTACTTTTTTAGAGGCATCCATGGCCTTCTTCATCACCTTTAGCTTCTTATCGCGGATATTAACGATAGTAGGATTTTTTTTATTGATGGCCAGTTTTACACCATGCGAGGTAAGGTAACGCTGTGTTCCTCCCGGGTATCCCATAATCATGGCAAAGTCTCCTTCTTTCACACCATCCAAAGAAACTTCGAAGTGGTGGGCCGGCTTCATCGGAATGTTCTCTTCTGAGTATGCTGCCGGCTTCCCGTCGGGCGAGGTATACACCCTGAACATGGAGAAATCGCCGGTGTGGCGGGGCCACATCCAGTTGTCGGTATCCCCGCCAAAGTTTCCGATAGAAGAAGGGGGCGCGCCCACTAAACGTACATCTTTGTAGGTAGTGTAAACAAAAAGATAAAACTCATTGCCTTTGAAGAATGATCGCACAGAGGCATCAAAATGGGTGTCGGCGGTAGCCTCTTCTTCAATTTTTTTCGAGATTTCACGGATTTTTTTGTTCCGCTCTTCGTATGTCATATCATCGGTAAGCTCTTTATTGATACGGTCGCTGACATCCTCAATACGCTCGAGGAATTTGGCGGTGAGCCCAGGGTTAGGAAGCTCTTCTTCCTTTGACATAGCCCAAAACCCATCGGTAAGGTAATCGTGCTCAACCGAAGAGTGTTTCTGGATGTAAGAATATCCGCAGTGGTGGTTGGTAAGGATGAGGCCCTGGTCGCTGACCACTTCCCCTGTACATCCGCCGCCAAAAACGATAACAGCGTCTTTGAGGCTTGAGTTATTGACAGAATAAATTTCTTCAGGCGTCAGTTTGAGGCCTTGCTCTTTCATGTCCTGGTAGTTCAGGCGCTCAATCAGGAAAGGCAGCCACATACCTTCGTCGGCCTTCAAAGCCTGGGGCGCTGCCATAAATAGTGCGATAATGATTGGAATGATTTTCTTTATCATGATAAATTATTTATTGATTAAACATATTCTTCTCCTTTTTCAATCTTCACGTCATTTACAATCTGACGGATTTGTTGCTCCTCCTGTTTTTTGATGACCAACAGGGCGGTGTCGTTCTCCACCACCACATAATCGTCAAGCCCCTGAAGCACCACCACCTTATTGTTGGACGTGTTGACGATGCAGTTTTTTGTGTCGTAGGTCAACACATTTTTTCCGATAATGGCGTTGCCATCATCGTTTTTACTGCGTATGTCGTAGAGCGAGCCCCAGGTTCCGAGGTCCGACCATCCGAAGTCAGAAGCAATCACATACACGTTCGAGGCGTTCTCCATCACGCCATAGTCGATGGAAATACTCTTGCACCTGCTAAAGGTATTGGCGATAAAATCCTTCTCTTCGGGCGTGTTAAATTTATCCATTCCTTCGCGGAACAGCGCATCAATATCCGGGAGGAACTCTTCAAAAGCTTTCAGGATACTCTTGAGCGACCACACAAAAATCCCTGAATTCCATAGGAAATCCCCTGACTCAAGGAAAGTGCGGGCGAGCTCAAGCTTAGGCTTTTCGGTAAACGTTTTTACTTTGTGAATGCGTTTTTCATCGTCAAACGGCTGGTCGTCGGCAAACTGAATATAGCCATAGCCGGTGTCGGGGCGGCTTGGCCTGATGCCCAGGGTCATCAGCCAGTCGTTTTCGGAAGCCGCCTTCAACACCATATTGATATCTTTAGTAAACTCGTCTTCCTTGAGGATAACATGATCGGAAGGGGCTACCACCAGGTTTGCATTTTCATTCTCGGTAGCGATTTTATAGGCTGCAAAAGCAATAGCCGGAGCGGTATTTCTTCGTGCCGGTTCGCATAAAATCTGGCGGTCTTCCATCTCCGGAATCTGTTCCTTAATGAGATCACGGTACATTTCGTTGGTGACGATAAAAATATTTTCGGGCGGACAAACAGGTTTAAACCGCCTGACGGTTTGTTGCAGCAATGTTTCTCCGGTTCCTAAAACGTCGATAAATTGTTTGGGGTGTGAAGATCGGCTCATCGGCCAGAACCGCGATCCAACGCCGCCGGCCATGATGATACAGTAATTGTTTTTATCCATAATGGTTGATTTTTTATAGGTATCTGCAAAAATAGCAATTAATTTTTTTCACTCTCCAAACGCCTCACCTCGGCATTTGGTTGAAAAAGGTAGTGCTTTCTGTCGTTAAGACAATAACATTTTATTCGTTTCCTGAGTTTTCCTATCTTCTGAAATGCCCGCCCATCGCCAACCGTAAATTGCTCCCCTGACTGAAGTTCATCCACAAACAAAACACTTTTATTGCTGAGTTGAAGAAACCGGCGATACAGATCAGGATCGGAAGCTGTGGATGCGTATCCTTTCCTTACATGCTTTAGCATTGGTTCTTCCAGCTCTTTTGGAAAGGCTCCCAAAGCCACACAGTCTTCCACATATTTCTGAAACTGTTGCTTCCACTCATTGCCATGTGGCTTTACACGCCCATAGTTTTCCCATACCACCAGGTGCGCAATCTCATGCAAAAAAATAAACAGAAATTGAGGTTCAGATAGGGAGCTGTTAAGTGAGATGCGATGCTGTTGATAGGGTGTTCCGGGACGGAAGTCGCCGGTTTTAGTCTTCCGGTCGGCCACTACCTTCACCTCAACGCCACGGCCATGCAGCAAATTGATTACATAATCAACGGCCACAGAAGGGATGTGCCTGCTAATACCTTCGCGGAAGGCTTTCTCATGAAGGGATTCGCCCATCGCACGGGTTTTGAGGTTCATCAATGCTGCAACCGCAGTCGTAGGCCCCGATTTTTTTCTGAGAACCATAACCACTAAACAGAAACAGGCTTCCCAACAGGAAAGAAATAATAATCAGCTTTTTCATGATCAAGGAATTAAAATCCAAAATTACAACGAAATGCGGAATTGGCTATTGCGTGAGAAACCATAATGAGTGCATTAACTATTTGATTTTATCGTCTTGCTTTTCTTATCAAGCAGTTCCGAAATATCTAAAGCGGGTAGTACATATTTATCGGCTGGTAAATATGAGGTGATATTCATTAAAAATCCTCTTAAATTACTAATCATTAGATTTACTGATGAGATACCAAAAAGATTTTGTATTGTTGATTCATTGAGCTTCTTAATTTCCGGAATAGCAAACACCCCTACAGCAAGAACATTCATTTTATATCCGGGCTGAGTCCCTGAAGTATTTACTTTTAACCTGAGTTCAACCAGAATTTGGTGAACTGATTGCTCTTTCGGCTCAAATAAATCAAAATTGATATTGACGGGAAGATCTTCCAAATTAATTTCTTCAGATTCACCGGGTGGAACAAAATTAACGTTGCTTTCAAAAATATTGAATTCTTTAAGCTTTAGTGGTGATTGTTTGGCTTTCATTGTTTAAGCTGTTAGTTCATAGTTTATTTTATCTTCAGCAGCTTTAAGAATTGATGAGGCTTTACTAAGCTTCATGTATTTGTTGTTCGATGGTTTTTGCTTTATATATTTCCATGTTATGCACTTTTCTTCACTCAGCTCTGTTTCCATTTTAAACTCCATATTAAATACATCCTGGAAAAGGGCAATGATGGACATATTAACCATCTTGTTCCCCATAAAAAGCTGTGTTATATAGCTTTGAGACTTACCAGTCTTTTCAGCCAAAACCTTTTTATTCCATCCTTTTTCATCCATGGCTTTTTCAACAAGCTGCATTACGCGATAATGCAACATTAACGCCTCTCTCTCTATGTGCTCGTTGTATGACTCTGGTTTAAAAAAACCATCGAAAAAATCCTTAATATCTTTATTGGATGTTGTACTCATAATTGTCTACTTTTTTTAACTTTTTCCTGATTTCTTTGGGAATTTTTTGAGATTTCTTTTGAAATAATTCAACCAAGATGATATAAACTATTTGATCTCCCGATTCTATTTGCTTACAATAGAATCTGTAATTTCGACCTTTGCTACGTTTAAATAATTTGATTTCCCATAAAGTATTAAAGCCGCTTAGTTTTTCATAAATCTCCCTGTTTGACAGGCCACGCCCAATCGCCTCCGCCCTGTCCCTAAATTTTCTTCTCAGTTTTTCATCTTGCTCAAATGCCTGCTTAAAAGCTGAAAAGCTTTCTGTATCAATACAGAATCTATAACTATCAATTTCAAAGATTTGTTCATAATTTCGCATCACAAAATTAACCTATAGCTTAATTATACACAAGTTCTTAACATATTTTTTCACTGAACCGCCATCACCTTTGTACTCTCCTCACCAAATTGACAGTATAATAATCCTTCAATCAATTCCTCAGAAGCAATATGCTCGTGACGATAAAACGCGCGGGTATCGCCCTGCAAAAGGTTCTGCAAATCGTCATTGCCATATTTATCCAGCCAGAAAAGTTCGGAATCCTGTCCACGGTGCACAAACAGATTTTTATGGATATCCATCATTTCCTTTCCCTGTTTTACATTCTGGTTTGCTTCTTCGTATCCGGCTTCCTCTTTTGAAGGGATGAGTGCGCGTTTAATCCTGTGGTGGCAGGAGTTATTCATAATATGGCTTAAAGATTTTTTCATGAATTTCATCCAAAACATGAATTATTTCATCGTTTACTTCTTCAGGATTCATGTACTTTACGAATTCGTAATATCTTCCTTTATTCAAAATATTTCCATAACCAACTTTTTTATAAAAACAGTCCAAAATCATAGGAATATATTCATCTGAGACCTTCATTTCGGACCAGCGTTTATCATCCATGTTTTTTAACATTGCTGGAATGGTGTTTTCTTGGATACAATCCACCATGCTATTTTCATAATTTACAAACAAGTTACTCTCACCAAAACTCTTTGCCCATCTTTTTAATACTTCTGGCAAATAAAAATAATTTTCAATTTCTCTTTTTTCCAAAGTTTTAATGTTCAGTATTCGATCATCATGAGTTTTTTCCAATCGATCAAATAAAGCATACCCTTTTAAACGCCCTCCTAAACTATCTCTAAGCCCGTGAAAGATTTTTGATGCACCACTAGGCACATTATCTGATGTGTATTCAACATTGGCCTTTTCTAAATACATCAACACGGGGTGTTGCAATAACCGGGCAAATTCAATTAAGATTTTATAATCAGTAGATCCCTCAAAAAATAAAATGTGCCCGTATTCTCTAGCCAACAAGTATTTCTCCCACCCTATTTCTGTAAGAAGTTTTCTAAACTGACTTAATGTTTGATTATCATTCAAAGGATAGCAGTTGTTATCATAGATTGCAACTATTGTATCCTGATTAGCTGCCTCATTTAAAACCACTTCTGAATGACTAGCGATAATTATTTGTGAATTCAGCTCCCGTGCAATATCATTAATTAGGTTATAAACTTCTCTCTGTCTTATCACCTCCAAATGAGCATCCGGTTCGTCAAGCAAAATCGTTCTTTTTGGATAAGTGAGCAAATAAGCTAATAGTAAAAGCGTTTGCTGAAAGCCCCTACCTGATGAAGACAAGTCATAAACATGATCATCTTCTTTATAATACATCTCAATGGTTCCTGTCTCGGGTATGAATTCAGGTTTTTGTAGAAGAACACCAAATTTTTTGCTTATAATATTTACAAGCTTCTGCCAAGAAGTCTCAGAATCTATTGAGTTATCCTCTGGGTATAATAAATGATAGCAAATATTTCGAATAACATCTGCCGTTTTTCCTTCTCCAATCCTCACGTCAATGGATCCTTGAGTAAGTTTGTCTTCATTGGTCGATATCCCTGACATGGGTTGCAAAAATGCTATCTGTAAATCAAAAGCTTTTGGATGAATATCTTTTCTTGTTTTTCCATCCTGATTAATTCTTAATGGCCTAACATAGAAAGACTCACTGTTAGCATAATCAAATTCGAGTGATGCATTCCATGATTCACCACTACTGGATATTCCTTCGGCTTCAATTTCTATTAAAACATTTTTCGTTTGTTGTTTTTCTACATTTCTGTCTCTAACAAACTGTTGATGCCATATTAACTTAGAAGAAGAAACAGGAATGGCTAACAGGTCTTGTTTGTTAATTGGTATCCCAGTTCTTTTTTTTCTATTAGAGTTCTTTCTTTGTTGCTCACTAATTTTTTTTAATCCAATATCTAACAGGGTTAATGCCTGAAGAATAGTTGTTTTACCTGAGTTATTAGGTCCAGCTAAAACAACATTTTTAGTTAAGTCGAACTCGATATTCTCAAGTTTTTTAAAATTTCTAACCTTAAGCTTAGTAATCATTCGCGTAATTATTTATTTTCAAAGCTAATTAAACTAATAGATAATATTTTATCTTCTGTTAAAATTTTGATAGCATCGTTGATTTGAAGAGCCGGCTCAGCCGACTGTTTCTTGATTATTCCCTTTTCGTTTTAAACCCAATCTTTTTTCGGTTTTTGTAATGAGGTTCGATTAATTCCTTGATGATTTCATAGATTCTGTGGATGTGTGAATTTTGCTCTTCTTCCGTAGCTTCCAGTTTTTGTATCTTTTCAAGGATTGCCGTATTGGATGCAATAAGGCTTCGCATTTTCACAAAAACGCGCATAATTTGGATATTGACATCAATAGCTTGTTTACTTCTTAATACACTTGAAAGCATGGACACGCCCTGCTCAGTGAACGCAAAAGGAGCATATCTTACGCCGCCTTTCTTTGAGGTCACAAAATTGTGATCTTTAACTTTCATCCAGGGTCTGCATTTTTTGTTTCTAAAATATTTAACCAAATATATTAAAAAAACCCATTGCTGCCATTGAATGGCTTGCTTTGCAGAAACAAAAGCAATTATAACCATTAAAAAAACTATTCTGAAAATTTAGTATACTCATTCACCCCATCATGTCTGGATAATTCATCAGATTATCGTTAATTTAGCGGAAATATTTTAGGGGATGAGAATAATAAGCTACCTGGGACAATACACCGACCTGATGTTAAAGGTTCTGCGACGACCTGACAAAGGCAAGCTTTTCCGAAAACAACTGTTTGTGGAAATGGACAACATCGGGCTCGACTCGATGGGGATTGTAATGATTATCTCTGTTTTTATGGGGGCCATCCTGGCTATCCAGACGGCTGCTCAAACAGACAACCCGCTTTATCCGGGGTATCTGATTGGGTTTGCGGTGCGCGAATCGATCATCCTCGAATTCTCGCCCACCATTATCAGCCTGATCCTTGCCGGAAAAGTGGGTTCGCGGATAGCATCGGAAGTGGGCACCATGAGGGTCACCGAACAGATCGATGCGCTGGAGATGATGGGCGTCAACTCTGCTAACTACCTGATAGCACCAAAATTATTCGCCGCTATCATTACACTGCCCATGCTTACTACCGTAAGTATGTTTTTAGGTATTTCGGGTGGTTTGCTGGCCACTTATCTGACCGACATTGTAGCGCCCACCGAATATCTCAGCGGTATCCAGATGTGGTTTGTGCCATATGAGATTTTCTATGCGCTGGTGAAAACGGTGGTTTTTGCCATTATCATCACCACAGTCTCAGGCTTTCATGGATACAAAATAAAAGGCGGCGCGCTGGATGTTGGCCGCGCCTCTACTAAGGCTGTAGTGCACAGCAGTATTCTCATCATCCTTTTCAACTTGTTATTAACTCAATTACTTCTCTGATGATTATAGCAAAGAACATCTACAAACGATTTGGTGATACGGAAGTGTTGAAAGACATAACGGCGGAGTTTTACCGCGGACAAACCAACCTGGTTATCGGGCAAAGCGGCTCGGGAAAAACCGTACTGATCAAATGCCTTGTAGGGCTGCATGAGGTCAGTGACGGGGCGATTTATTTTGATGATGATAATTTTACAGACATGCCCAACTCAGGGCGGAAGAAACTCAGGAAAAAAATTGGTGTTTTATTCCAGGGCGGGGCGCTGTTCGACTCTATGACGGTAGAGGAAAATGTAATGTTTCCGTTGGAGATGTATACCAAAGACTCTTACGAAAAAAAGCTTGAACGGGTTAACTTCTGCCTTGAAAAAGTGGCCCTTGAGGGTGCCAACGACAAATATCCAGGGGAACTCAGCGGCGGTATGGTAAAGCGCGTAGCTATTGCCAGAGCCATTGCTCTTAATCCTGAATACCTTTTCTGTGATGAACCTAACTCCGGACTTGACCCGCGCACGGCCAGCCGAATTGATAACCTCATCTACGACCTGACCAAAGAGTTTAATATGACCACGGTTATCAATACACACGACATGAACTCCGTGCTTGAAATTGGCGACAACGTGCTTTTCATTGAAAAAGGCGAGGCTGCATGGACAGGCAACAACAAAAACTTCCTTAAGTCTGAAAATGAATCACTTGAGCAATTTATCTACACCAATGAAATGACCAGGATGCTAAAACAAAACCTTAAATAGCCGTTATATGAACATGCTTGATATTATTATTGGAATTCCCATTATCTGGATGGCCTACAAAGGCTTCTCGAAAGGGTTTGTAATTGAGGTGACTACGCTGATTGCATTACTGTTGGGGATTTACATTGCCATCAATTTCTCATTCTATACCAGCGGCCTTATCAGAGAGTATTTCACTATCGAAGAGAAATATATGTCAATTCTGTCTTTTGCCATCACTTTCGTGATAGTGGTAATTGTTATCATGCTGCTGGGCCGATTGCTTGAGAAATTTATAGATATGATTGCGCTGGGCTTTCTCGATAAGCTGGCCGGAGGCGTGTTCGGCGTCCTGAAAGCTGCGCTGATCATCAGCACGATTTTATTGGTGATTAATACGTTTGATAAAAACGAAAAGCTTATTTCTCCAAAACTCAAAGCAAACTCATTATTGTATCAGCCTGTGGCTTCTATGCTTCCCACACTGTTGCCTATGATTAATTTCGAAAACTTTGAAAATCCTTTTAAAGAAGAAACAGCACCACTGAAAAAAGCCTAAAAAAAAGCGCACCGAAAACAAGTCCGACGCGCTTTTACTAAAAAACGACATATTTTTTATTTCTCAATCGCGGCAACGCCCGGAAGTGTTTTTCCTTCCACATATTCGAGCATGGCTCCACCACCTGTAGAAACATAGCTTACTTTGTCGGCGAAGTTATATTTGTTTACAGCAGCAACAGAGTCGCCACCACCTACCAATGAAAAGGCACCTTGCTCTGTAGCTTTTACCACACCTTCAGCAATTTTGACGGTTCCTTTTTCAAAGCTGGTCATTTCAAACACACCCATCGGGCCGTTCCACAGAATGGTTTTTGACTCCATCAGTATATTCTGAAAGCGTTTGATGCTCTCATCGCCAATATCAAGACCCATCCATCCGTCAGGAATGGTATCCACGCTGCTGTATTTGGTTTCGGCATCGTTGGCAAACTTATCAGCAACCACCGCATCAACGGGCAACAACAAACGAACACCTTTGGCTTTGGCCTTGTCCACCGCTTTCTTTGCAGTTTCTATCAGATCTTCTTCCACCAGTGAGGCACCGATTTTTCCGCCTAAAGCTTTGATGAAGGTGAACATCATACCACCACCAATAATGATGTTATCAGCTTTATCGAGCATGTTGTCGATCACTTCAATTTTTCCTGATACCTTAGCCCCTCCAAGAATAGCTGTAAAAGGGCGCTGTGGGTTATTCAGAACCTTTTCGAGGCTGGCCACCTCATTCTTCATAATATAGCCAAACATTTTTTCCTCAAAAAACTCAGCCACGATAGCTGTGGAAGCATGCGCACGGTGGGCCGTCCCGAAAGCATCGTTGACATATACGTCACCATGCTTAGCCAGCTCTTTGGCAAAATCTTTGTCTCCCTTTTTCTCTTCGTCATGAAAGCGAAGGTTCTCGAGCAGCAGCACTTCTCCTTCTTTCAGGCTTCCTGAAAGCGCAACAGCTTCATCACCAATGCAGTCCTTAGCAAATTTCACCTCTTTTCCGAGATAATCAGATAAGGTTTTGAGGGTGTGCTTCAGAGAGTACTTTTCTTCATAGGCTCCTTTCGGACGACCTAAGTGCGACATCAAAACAGCCGAGCCACCTTGCTTCAGGATAGCCTCGATTGTAGGAACCGCTTTTTTGATTCGTGTATCATCAGTCACTTCATTAGCATCATTCAACGGAACGTTGAAATCAACGCGTACTAAAGCTCTTTTTCCCTTGAGATTAAAATCATCTATTGTTTTCATAACCTTTCGCTTTTTTCTTAATTGAATTTGAATCGATTACCGCAAATTTAAACATAATCACACGATCAGTCCATAAAATAATATGGAAACGTTTTCGATGAATATTTTTTACTGATTAAGAGCTTGTTTGGCAATAAGAGAGACTTATCTTTATAAAAATAGAATTGGTTTTGTTTAATCATCTTCAAAAACTCTGAAAAAGAAAACCAAAGCTCCTCAGAATTGGTTATTTTTGAATAGTTATAATGTTTTAGCCATGCAAAATTTAAATTCAAGAATAATCATTGACGAAAAGGTCTGTAATGGGAAGCCTATAATCAAAGGAACGCGTATAACTGTAAATACGATTATAGAGTACCTCAGTGCAGGTGATTCTGAAGAAGAAATCCTGAAACAATATCCAGGCATTCAAAAAGAAGATATTAAGGCCTGTCTTCAGTTTGCCGCTGATCTAATGAATAAAAACTTCACAATTAAACCAGTGGCATAATGCTTAAATATCTAGTGGATGAAAATCTTCCGTATTATTTTAATCTGTGGAACAACCCGGAGTTCATTCATGTCCATGATTTAAAGCAAGTGAGAACCGATGAAGATATTTGGAGGTTTGCAAAAGAAAGAAGGTTGACAGTAATAACTAAGGATACTGATTTCAGCAACAGAGTCCTTTTTCATGATCCTCCTCCAAGAGTGATCCATTTCAAAACAGGAAATATGAAGCTCAAGCAGTTCCATGCTTTTATTCTGAAAAACTGGCCAGAGATTGCAAGTATATCGGCTTATCATAAGCTTACTAATGTTTATAGTGATCGCATCGAAGGAATCGATTGATTTCTGGTGATCATATCCCAACCCCTCCAAAAGAAAAACGCTATCTTTGCTTAAAATAATTGATTATGAGTGCATACAGCAATAACATTCCTCCGAAGCTGCCCAAGGTGGAAACCTCGGTTTTTGCCGTGATGTCGCAGATGGCGGCTGATTATCATGCGGTGAACCTTTCACAAGGTTTCCCTGACTTCGCCATTTCTGAAGAACTTATTGGTTTGGTTAACACACACATGCTCGAAGGGCGCAATCAGTATGCGCCCATGAAAGGAGTTAAGCGGTTGCGGGAAGCTATTCACAAGCGCTATCTCTCTGCCTACCATGCTGAATATGATCCAGACGAAGAAATAACGATTACGGCAGGTGCCACACAGGCCATTTACACGGCCATTTCTGCTTTTGTTCGTGAAGAGGATGAGGTGATCATATTTCAGCCGGCCTATGATCTTTACGCGCCTGCCATCAGAATGAACGGCGGCATCGTAAAATATTGTAACATGGCATTTCCCAACTTTAGTATCAACTGGAAGGAAGTAAGCCGAATGGTTACAAGCTACACCCGGATGATCATTATCAACACACCTCATAACCCATCAGGAAGTGTTTTGAGTGAGGAAGACATGCGAGAGCTTGAAAAAATTGTGGAAGGGCGCGACATCATCGTCTTAAGCGACGAAGTTTATGAGCACCTGATTTTTGATGGCCACAAACA
>JAASSU010000146.1 GCA_021767705.1 Bacteroidota bacterium
GACCTCCCTGCACTATCAACGTAGAATGAATAAGAAATAGGTTTATGAGTAAGAAAAAACCTCTGCTCACAGAGGTAGAGATTGTGGATGCCGGTGCTGAAGGAAAAGCAGTAGGCAAGACCGGAGAAAAAGTAGTGTTTGTCCCTTTTGCCGTTCCCGGAGATGTGGTGGATGTTCAGGTTACAAAAAAACGAAGACGCTACGCAGAAGGGAAAATCGTTAAGTTTCACAAGAAATCAGATCGCCATGCCGAGCCATTTTGTAAGCACTTTGGCACTTGCGGAGGATGTAAGTGGCAGCATATGGCATACGAGGATCAGCTTTTTTACAAAGAGAAGCAAGTACGCGACAACCTCGAACGCATTGGCAAGGTGGATGTGACCAGCATGAACCCCATACTGGGTTCTGAAAAGGATGTTTACTACCGGAATAAACTGGAGTTTACCTTCTCGCACCGGCGCTGGATTCACGAGGGAGAGCCGATGGTGGAGCAGGGGAGCCCGGAAGAAAAAGGCCTGGGGTTTCATATTCCCGGATTTT
Organism: Bacteroidota bacterium; assembly: GCA_021767705.1. Taxonomy (GTDB): domain Bacteria; phylum Bacteroidota; class Bacteroidia; order Bacteroidales; family JAIPAH01; genus JAIPAH01. The sequence goes on from JAASSU010000146.1 coordinate 541, forward strand.
TTGACAAGGTGGAAGACATAGAACATTGCTATTTGATGGCCGAGCCCTCCAACAAAATAAGGCTCGAAACACGGAAATTTGCTGTTGAGAATGGATACAGCTTTTATGACCTCCGAAAGAAGGAAGGATACCTTCGAAATCTGGTCATCAGAATGTCTACCACGGGAGATGTGCTGGTAAATCTTGTGATTGGCAGCAGTGATGCCGGGCCGGCAGTGCGCTTGCTGGATCACCTGATGACGACCATTCCCGAAATCACTTCTGCGTTTTACACCATTAACGAAAAAGTAAATGACAGTCTTTCCGACCTGGAAGCAACGCATTTTCGTGGTGAGAAATTCCTGACTGAGAAGATGGAAGACCTCACTTTCAGGGTAGGGCCGATGTCTTTTTATCAGACCAATGCGCGGCAGGCTTACAGGCTATACGATGTGGCACGTTCGTTTGCAGGGCTTCGGGGTGATGAACTGATTTACGACCTCTACACAGGAACAGGAACCATCGCATTGTTTTTAGCTAAAAACGCCGGAAAAGTGGTGGGGGTCGAATATGTGGAGGAAGCTGTAAAAGCTGCGATGAGCAACGCACAGCTTAACGGGATTAACAATGTAAGCTTTGTAGCCGGCGACATGGCTAAGGTTTTTAATAATGACTTTGTAGCGACGCATGGAGCTCCTGATGTGATTGTTACCGATCCGCCACGTGCCGGAATGCATCCGGATGTGGTGGAGCAGATTCTTGAGCTTAATCCCGAAAAGGTGGTTTATGTAAGCTGCAACCCTGCAACGCAGGCCAGGGATCTTGAGATGATGTCAGGAAATTACACCGTTAAGAAGATTCAGCCCGTGGACATGTTTCCGCAAACACATCACGTAGAAAATGTGGTCTTGCTTCAGCGCAAAGCATAGTCTTTGATTGCCTCTTCGAGGAGCGCTGCCGTGAGGTTTATTCCGTCGACAGTGATATGCGCCTGCTCGTAAAAATCCTTGCGGGATTCAAGCTTTTCTGTAATGTGATCGACAAGCTCATCCTCACTGATCCCTGAAATTAAAGGACGTTTTCTTTTAGCGTGCAGCAACCGATCTGCCAGCCCTTTCGGGGAAATGTAAATGTAAACAGCCAGCCCGTGAGCCTTGATAAAATCCATGTTATCAAAAAAGCAAGGCGCACCTCCTCCGGTGGCAATCACGGTGTTACGGAATGTGCTGGTCTGGTGCAATGCCTTTTGCTCCAGGATTCTGAAAGCATTCTCGTCGTACTGCTCAAATAGTAGTGGAATCGACGTTTTGTACTGTGCTTCAATGAGTTTATCAAGGTCAACAAAGCGGTAACCAAGCCTTCTTGCAAGACGTTTTCCTGCGGTGCTTTTTCCGCAGCCCATAAACCCAACAAGGTAGATCCTTTCGGGAAAAGCGAACTCAATATTGCTGGTTTTCTTTGTCATAAGCTAACAAAAATACAACGATCCCCGAAACACAGTAAAGTTTTTGTAACTTCGTTTATTGGATGCTTACGCTAACTAAAACACGCTGATGAAGATACGTGAAATACTGACCCGTTATTGGGGCTATTATTCTTTCCGTCCGATGCAGGAAGAGGTCATCCAGTCTGTTCTTTCCGGAAAAGACTCGCTGGCGCTTTTCCCGACAGGAGGAGGGAAGTCGTTGTGCTACCAGGTGCCGGCTATGGCCCTGGAGGGGCTTACGCTCGTCGTGTCTCCACTGATAGCGCTGATGCGCGATCAGGTTTCAGCATTAAGAGAACGCCAAATCAAAGCCGATGCGATTTTTTCGGGAATGCATCCCGAAGAAATCCATATGATCTATTCCAACGCTATCCACGGCGGCACCAAACTGCTGTACGTTTCACCGGAGCGGCTCAAGACCGAAAGCTTTAGAGAAAACCTACCGTATTTAAATATCGATCTGATTGCTGTGGATGAAGCACACTGCATCTCTCAGTGGGGCTACGATTTCAGGCCCCCTTACCGGGAAATTGCGGAAATACGCGATTTTATTCCCAGGGTCCCGGTGTTAGCACTAACGGCTACAGCCACCCCCAGGGTAGTGGATGACATCATGGAACAACTGCGTTTTGCGGAGCGCAATATTTTCCAGCGTTCTTTTAAGCGTGATAACCTCACTTACGTGGTATTGAAGGAGCAGGACAAGTTAAAGCGCGTTGAAAGGATGGTAAAAAATGTCGGTGGCAGCGGCATTGTATATGTGCGGAGCAGAAAAAAGACTGTGGAGTACGCCCGAATGTTGTCATCGATGGTGTCTGTTGATTTTTACCATGCCGGTCTGGATATGAAAGAAAGAAACCAGAAGCAAAAAAACTGGATGGACGGCAAAACCAAGCTCATGGTCTCTACCAATGCTTTCGGGATGGGCATCGACAAGCCTGATGTACGGTATGTGGTACACATGGACGTGCCCGATGCCATTGAGTCATACTTTCAGGAAGCCGGACGTGCCGGAAGGGATGGCAAGCAATCTTACGCCACCATTTTATACGATCAAAATGATATTGAACGAGCGAAGGAGTCGCTCGAACAAAGTTATCCGAAAATCGAATTTATTAAAAAGGTGTATGATGCCTTAGGGAATTATTTTCAAATCCCGCTGGGTAGTATGCAGGATCGGTCTTTTGATATGAATGTCAAGGATTTTGCCGACAGGTATGGCTGGAAAACACTGGATGTTTTTCATGCCTTGCGCTTTCTTGAAAAGGATGGTTATATCCTGGTGAATAATAGTTTAAAGAATGCATCACGCGTATTTATTTCTGAATCGAAAGAAACACTGTATAAATTCCAGCTCGAATATGAGCGGTACGACAGGCTTATCAAAGTGTTGTTGCGCTCCTACAGTGGATTGTTTACCCAGTATGCCTTTATCGATGAAAAAACGATAGCACAGCGTGCTGATATGGAAGTAGATCAGGTGGTTAAGGCGATGAAGTTTATGCAGAAGCAGGAACTGCTTAAATACATCCCTTCATCGGGGAAACCACAACTGACTTTTACTCAACCACGGCTCGAAAGTCAGAATGTTTTGATTTCTTCAGAAAATTATCATCACAGGCTTGAGCAGGATCGCGAACGACTGGATGCCATGCTCAGCTACCTCGAAACAAACAGCAAGTGCCGCAGCCAGCAGTTATTAGCTTATTTCGGAGAGAGTGCATCCGTGCGTTGTGGCAAATGTGATGTTTGCTTAAGACGGAATAAAGTGGATATGAGCCGTACGGTTTTTGATGAAATCGTAAAAAAAATCAGGCCTTCGTTACTCAAACAGGAGCTTTCGGAAGCAGAGCTGGAGAAGCTGTTGACTGTTAAGGAAGCAAAGCAGCTTACGAGCGTGTTACGTTTTTTGGCGGATAGCAATAAGATAGCAAAGGATGGAACAAAATATACCTGGAAAAAACCTGACGAATAAAAACTTCTTCTTGTCGGATGATGTGGTGGCGACTGCCAGGAATATGCTTGGCAAACGCTTAGTGACCATAAAGGATGGTGTCTTAACCTCGGGGATTATCAGCGAAACAGAAGCGTATGGCGGTATTACGGATAAAGCATCACATGCTTATGGTGGCCGCCGCACCAACCGCACGGAAGTGATGTTTCGGGAGGGTGGCTGTATTTACGTTTATCTGTGCTATGGCATTCATTCACTATTCAACGTTGTTACCAACCAAAAAGATATTCCCGATGCAGTGCTGGTGCGGGGTGTTATTCCCGAAAAGGGAAAGGAGACCATGATGGAACGGCGTAATACAGCGAACGAACGAATTCTTGCTGATGGGCCGGGAAAACTATCGCAGGCTATGGGAATCCATCACCGCTATAGCGGGATAGAGTTAAACACTGCTTTTGAAGATGGTTTCAGGGTTTGGATAGAATACACGGATATAAAGGTGGATGAACTAATTGAGCCAGGTAAGCGTGTAGGCATCGATTATGCCGGCGACGATGCGCTGTTGCCCTGGCGCTTTAAGCTAAAAAAAAACCCGCTTCGTTAAAAGCAGGCTTTTATCTTTCTTTGAGGTATTCCTTAACCAACAACTTTTGCTAGTTCAGCACCTGGCTTAAATTTAACAACCTTCTTGGCCGGAATTTGCATTTCTTCCCCTGTCTTAGGGTTTCTTCCTGTTCTTGCAGCTCTTTTAGCTACTGAGAAAGATCCAAATCCAACTAATGCTACACGGTCACCTTTCTTGAGTGTGTCTGAAGTGGCGTCAATAAATGCATCTAATGCTTTTTTTGCGTCAGCTTTTGTTAGATCTGCTTTTGAAGCAATTGCTTCGATAAGTTCTGCTTTGTTCATAGGTATTGAATTTTTAGTTAGAAATTTAGGTTTACCCATTTGCAAATATATACGATAAAAGTTCTAAAACAAGTATTTGTCAAAATAAATCGCCGGATTGTTGATAAAAGTAATGTTTTGTTAATAATTCGATGATTTTTTCTTGATTTTAGCCTGAAATTGCGGGCTGAGTCTTAATCGACCCTCCATTTTTCATCAATTTCTGTACCTCTCAAAAATGACGCAGTATCCATCCGCTTTTTGCCTTCAAGTTGCAATTCTTCAATAGAAATGAGCCCGTCAGCACATGCAACCTTTAAATAGGTTTTCCCATCCGTTAAAAGAGACTTTGTCTCACATGAATCAAAATTAAATTCTTTTTTCACTTTAAGAATTTTCAATTGTTTTTTAACCCCCTCTTTACCAGTAATATATGTAAAAGCCGCAGGGTAAGGCGATAAGCCTCTGATAAAATTGTAAACAGTGTCTGCCCCCTTATGCCAGTCGATCCGGCAGTCTTCACGATAAATCTTTGGTGCTTTTTGCAGTTCGTTTTCCTGTCTTACTAACGCGTCTTGTGATATTGTGCGAACATCTCCCTTATCTATCTGATCCAGTGTTTCCACGGCCAATTCAGCGCCTTTAACCATGAGTTTGTCATGAAGTGTTCCGGCGTTGTCATCCTCAGTTATTTCCACCGCTTTTTTACCAATTATACTGCCTGTGTCAATCTCTTTGGTAAGAAAGAAGCTTGTGACCCCGGTTTTTGTTTCTCCATTAATGATAGCGTGGTTAATGGGTGCCGCTCCGCGATATTGTGGGAGTAAGGATGCATGAATATTGAAAGTGCCTTTTGGCGGCAAGGCCCATACTTTTTCCGGCAACATCCTGAAAGCCACAATGACTTGAAGATCCGGAGCGATTTCTGAGAGCTGTCGGGTAAACGTATCCGATTTTAAATTGGTTGGCTGCAATACAGCAATGGCATTATCGATGGCAAACTTCTTTACAGCCGACATTTTCAGCTTTCTTCCCCTTCCGGCGGGTTTATCAGGAGCTGTTACAACTGCTGCTACTTCATGATTGGTGGCATGTATGGCTTTTAAGGTTGCTACTGCAAAGTCGGGTGTACCGTAAAAAACGATTTTCATATTCTGGGAATTAATTAATAGATCTCCGGTTCATTTTTACACAAGTGCAATTCCAGATTTGAAGGTAAAAAAAATACCTGATATGCGATGCAAATCAGGTATTTTTAAAATGTTTTTTAGCTGATTAGCCTTTTGCCCTGGCAATATATCTTTCAATATTTCTGGCTTCTTTACTTTGTGGATAATCCGTCTGGATTTTCTTGTAAAGTTCAAGGGCTTTCTCTTTTTGGCTAAGCAATTCGTATGTCATGCCGGCTTTCATCAGGAAGTGTGGGGTGGAAAATTCATTCTCGATCAAATTGGCAGCCTTCAGATAATAATCCACGGCTTTGTCTGTTTCTCCCATTTCCATGTAAACGTCTCCCTTTTTCCCCACGGCCCAGGCTTCTACTATATCTCCTTCACCGTCGAAATCATTGAGGTAATCAAGTGCTTTTTCGTAATCACCAAGTTTAAGGTAAGAAACGCCAGCATAATAGTTGGCCAGGTTTCCTGTTTTGGTCATTCCGTAGTCTTCGCTGATTTGAACGAACCCGGGATACTGACCATCACCGTTAAGGGCTAAATTCAACGAATCCTGCTCAAAATACCGCTCTGCAACAAATATTTGTGTTGAGGCTTCCTGCTCCTTGGGTACAAGGTAATAGCGCTGGTAGGCAAAATATCCTAAAATGACAACAACGATGGCACCCACAATAATGGTAAGTAGGCTACTGTTGTTCTCTATAAATTGTTCGGTTTTGCTGAGGGCGCCCTCAACAGCCATCATTTGTTCTTCTGTTTTCTCAGTCTGCTTTTTCTTGGCCATAATTCTTTTCAGATTTAAGTGGTGCAAAAGTAAACGATTTCGTTGTATATTGAAAATAGAGGTAAAAATATTTTAACAAAGAAATTAACACCTCACTTTTAACCACTTTTGATATTATTTCGCTTTTATAAGAATTCACTATATTTGACAAAACCTTTTACATGGACTTTTTCATCACTATCCTTGGCAGCAGCTCGGCCACATTTCACAAGAACAGGGGACTCACCTCGCATGTGGTTAGCTACAAAGGCGATCATTTTCTCGTGGATTGCGGCGAAGGTACGCAGATACAAATGCAGCGCTTTGGCACGCCGTTACAAAAAATCAGCAGGATTTTCATCTCACACCTGCACGGCGATCATTTTTATGGATTAATCGGATTGCTCTCTACCTATCACCTTTTTCACCGAAAGGCACCATTACACATATACAGTCACAGACCTTTACAGGAAATCATCGGGCTACAGCTAAAGGCATCTTCAACCGAATTATCTTATCCGCTCTATTTTCATGACCTGGAAGAGGGGCAATCGGGAGTGTTGTATGAGACAGAGGACCTCAGGATTGAAACCTTTCCGTTGATTCACTCTGTTCCTACCAACGGTTTTGTTTTTAAGGAGAGGAATGTGCAGCGGCGATTGGTGAAAGACAAAATCAAGTCGATGAACTTACCATATGAAGCCTATGATGAGCTGAAATCAGGGAAAGATTTCTATTTGGATGACGGGAGCTTAATTCGCTGTGATGAGGTTACGCTGAAGCCGTTTTTACCGCGCTCTTATGCCTTTTGTTCTGATACCGGATACACCGAGGACTTTCTTCCATTTGTTAAGGATAGCACGATCCTTTATCATGAAGCTACATTTCTTACTGGTGATGCCCCAAATAAAAGGCTTGAAAAATATCATGCCACCGCCAAAGAGGCTGCCACTATTGCAAGCAAAGCCAATGCAGGGCAACTGATCATCGGTCATTTTTCAGCGCGCTACAACATGCTGTCGCCGCTTCTCGAAGAAGCCAGAAGCGTTTTTAGCAACACCACTCCGGCCATCGATGGCAAGCGATATGTGCTTACTCATGAATCGTCTTCAGAAACGGTATCGTGATTA
>JAASSU010000147.1 GCA_021767705.1 Bacteroidota bacterium
ATCAGGAGGTATATTTTTGATGCCATCGCCAGCTTCAGGATGAGCCGTGCCCGCGGGATCATCGCTGAGTTTCGTCGCGACCGTTTTGACGAATACCTTTCCTTTACCAGGATAGGTAACGGCTCAATTGGTGGCAAGGCGCGCGGACTGGCTTTTCTCGATTCCGTGATTAAAAGACACCGGGAGTTGGACAGCTTCGAAGGGGTCATTACTATGATCCCACGTACAGTGGTGCTTTGTACGGATATCTTCGACGAGTTTATGGAGGAAAATAAGCTCTACAAAATCGCTTTGTCAGATATGGACGATGATCAAATCCTGGAGCATTTTGTTAACGCTCGTCTTCCTTTCAGGATTCACGAAGACCTGTTTACACTTATCAATGTTGTGAACAACCCAATTGCTGTTCGCTCAAGCAGCTTGCTCGAGGATTCGCATTACCAGCCCTTTGCGGGGATTTATTCGACATACATGGTTCCAAATGTGAAGAACGATGAGCGGCAGATGATAGAAATTCTCAGTAATGCCATTAAAAGTGTTTATGCTTCGGCTTTTTTCAAAGGCAGCAAATCATACATGGAGGCCACGGCCAATGTCATTGACGAAGAAAAGATGGGTATTGTGTTGCAGGAGGTTTGCGGCACGCAGTATGGCGATCGCTTCTACCCGACTTTTTCAGGCGTGGCGCGTTCAATCAACTTTTATCCTATCGAAGAGGAGAAGCCTTATGAGGGCATTGCGAATGTAGCCATGGGACTGGGGAAGCATATCGTTGACGGGGGGCAGACTTTACGCTTCTCGCCCAAGTATCCCAAAAAAATCCTGCAGCTTTCTGACCCGCAGATTGCCATGAGCGAAACACAAAGGCATTTCTTTGCGCTGGACCTGAACCCGGAATCCTTCAAAAACTCAACCGATGATGGCGCCAACCTTCTGAAACTGCGAATCAAGGAAGCTGAAAAAGATGGGTCGCTAAAATATTTGGCCTCAACTTTCGATTATCATAGCAATCAGATTGTGGATACCTTGCAGGATAAGGGCATGAAGCTTATCACCTTCGCAAAAATCCTGAAGTATGAGTCTTTTCCGCTGGCTAAGATCCTGCAACGGGCCCTCGAGATTGGGCAGGAGGAGATGAGCCTTCCGGTAGAGATTGAGTTTGCGGTAAACCTGGATACGCCCGAGGGCGTGCCGGCAATTTTTAACCTCCTTCAGATAAGACCCATCGTCGATAACAAAGAATCGGTGAATGTAGACTTGAAGCAGGTTTCGGAGAAGGATACCGTAATTATCTCTGAATCGGCCCTTGGCAACGGCGAAATCAAAAATGTGTATGATGTGGTTTATGTCAAATCTGACTCTTTCGATGCCTCAAAAACTAAGGAAATTGCCGGGCAGATCGGTGAGATTAACGATAAATTTGTGAAGGAAGAACAAAACTATATCCTGGTAGGGCCTGGAAGATGGGGCTCGAATGACCATTGGCTCGGTGTTCCGGTAAAGTGGACACAGATTTCTGCTGCACGCCTCATTGTGGAATCAGGGTTAAAAAACTATCGTGTTGATCCATCGCAGGGAACACACTTTTTTCAGAACCTCACCTCCTTCAGGGTCGGATACTTTACTATTAACCCTTACCGGGATGAGGGGTTTTTTGATGTGGATTTTCTCAACCAGCAGGAAGCGGTTTTCGAAGATGAATATATCCGACATGTGCGTTTTAATGAGCAGATGCAGATTCTTATTGATGGAAGGCATCGCCGGGGCTTGGTTCTCAAACCGGGAAAAGATTTTTCAGAGAAGAAAAAAGGGTGACGGTGGGTCACCCTTAAAATCCTATTCAATTGCATTTAGCGACCCATCTTTTTTGGGCCAATCATGTTTTCTGGTTTTAAAGCTTCATCCAGGGCTTCTTTCGTAAGCAGGTCTCGTTCAAGCACAAGATTATATACCGATTTTCCCGTCTCCAGTGCTTCTCTGGCCAGGCTTGAGCAAGCCTCATATCCCAGCAATGGATTCAGTGCTGTAACCAACCCAATGCTGTTTTCCACCATTTCGCGGCAACGCTTTTCATTGGCTGTGATTCCCTGAATACATTTGTGGTTCAGCACGTCCATTCCGTTTTTAAGCATTTCGGTCGATTCGAAGATGCTTTGTACGATTACGGGCTCCATCACATTCAGCTCAAGTTGTCCGGCATGTGCAGCTTGTGCAACCGTCAGGTCATTCCCGATGACTTTGAAAGCTATCTGGTTCACCACCTCCGGAATCACAGGGTTAACTTTGCCGGGCATGATCGAAGATCCGGGCTGCATCGGAGGCAGGTTGATTTCATTGAGTCCGGCACGCGGGCCACTGCTTAAAAGCCGCAGGTCATTACAGATTTTAGAAAGCTTAATCGACAGGCGCTTGATGGCTGAAGAGTACATCACAAAAGCCCCGGTATCCGAGGTCGCTTCCACCAGGTTTTTAGCCCTTACGATCTCCATCCCCGAAATTTCCCTGAGGTGATGAATAACTTTTCCGCAGTAATCAGGATCGGAATTAATGCCGGTGCCGATGGCGGTGGCACCCATGTTTACTTCCAGGAAAAGGCGTGAGTTTTGCTGCAATCGCTCTACTTCTTCTTCCAGGGTGATGGCGTAGGCTTCAAATGATTGTCCGAGAGTCATCGGGACGGCGTCCTGAAGCTGGGTGCGGCCCATTTTTATCACGTGTGCAAAGGCTTTTGCTTTTGCATAAAAAGCTTCGATTAGCTCTTTTAAAACAGCAATCAGTTTCCCGTCGCTTTTTATCAGTGCCAGCTTTATGGCTGTGGGATAGGCATCGTTGGTCGATTGCGAGAGGTTGACATGGTTGTTGGGGTGGCAATGCTCATAATCGCCTTTTTCGTAACCCATAATTTCCAGGGCGCGGTTGGCAATAACTTCGTTCGCGTTCATGTTGGTCGAGGTCCCGGCGCCGCCCTGTATCATATCTACGGTGAAGTGGTAATGAAACCTTCCGTTCATCAGTTCCCGGCAAGCCTGGATAATGGCATTGGCAACAGGTTTCTCCAGCAGGCCCAAGTCGTAGTTGGCTTTGGCCGCCGCCATCTTCACAATAGCCAGTGATTCTATCAGGTCGGGGAAGAAGTTGAGCGTAACGCCGCTGATATTGAAATTTTCCATCGCGCGAAGCGTCTGAATACCATAGTAATACTCGTCCGGAACCTCCCGGTAGCCAAGCAGGTCGTGTTCCTTGCGGGTACGGCCGGATTCGTATTGTGCAGCCGAATTGAGCATGTGTGCATTGGCCTGTCGCATCCGCCGGCTGATAACGCGGGCAATATTGCTAAAAACCTTGATGGCCAAATCACCATTCTGAGAGAAAACATCCCTGTTAAGGAGTAAAAGCTGGGCTTCTTTTTTCACGCGTGCCGAAGTGCTGTGTGGCGAATCGTCCATAAGCGATCCTTCGCCGAAGAAATCGCTCCGGCCAAATATCGCCAGGCTGTGTTTTTGTCCATTATCCCCCGTTTTGAATAGCTCTATTTCTCCCGAATAGACCACAAAGAAATGACGTCGGGGCTGGTTCTCTTCAAATATGATGCTGTTAACAGGATAAGATTTGTCTTCAAAATGATCTGCTATAAGCTGCAGCTCGCTTTCATTTAATCCCTTGAAAAGTTCAATCTTTTCAATGAATGATTTTATTTCTTTAGTACCCATAACTGTTTATTTTATAACAATGTTATTTATATAACAGCAAAGGTCGTAATTTTATTCCGAAAAGAAAATATAAATACTTAATATATTTATAGTCGACAAAGTGAATCCTCATTCTTCAAAATAACCTAAATTAGCTTGCCTAAACAGGATTTCCGTTAAGGAACACATGCTTAATCGAACCGGAATGGCGCAGTTTGCCATGCCACAAGAGGGCGCAGGGCGACAGGAGGTGCTTCAGAAGCGGAAATCGAAAAATGCTGTAAAATGGAGTACACAAAAAAGGGCATTCCCTTTTTCGACCGCGAAATCAGTTGGCTGAGTTTTAACGGCAGGGTTTTGCAGGAAGCCGCGGACCCGTCTGTTCCGCTTCTGAACCGCCTGCAGTTTCTGGCTATTTTTTCTTCAAATCTCGATGAATTTTACACTGTTCGGGTGGCCTCAATCAGGCACCTTATCAGGGTGGCGGGCAAAGAATCGCAAAAGCAAAAGCTGCAAAAAAACCTGAGAGAAATAAATGCGAAGGCTGTGGAATTACAATCGCGCTTTGGCAGGATTTACAGGGAACACATCCTGCCTGAGCTGGCTCAAAACAATGTCTTCCTCCGGGAAATCGATTCGCTGGATGAGCAGGAGCGGGATACTGCTTTAGGCATTTTTTCAGAGAAACTTAAAGATGATTTGCGCATCATTCCGCTTTCTGAGCGTATGTTTCTGAAAAACGGACACCTTTATCATTTCTTGCGCTATAAGCAGGATGGTGATACAGCATATGCCATTGTCCCTTTTACTTATCAAAAGCGGTTTTTTATTTTGGACACTCATCGAAAAGGCTTGCATGTCCTGCTTTTGGATGATCTTTTGCGTTTAGGTTTGGAGCATCAATACGAGGAGGCCGAATGTTGGTCGTTTAAGCTGAACAGGGACGCTGATTTGTACCTCAATGAAGAGCTGGCCGACAGTGTCAAGGAAAAAGTGAAAAAGAGCCTGAAAAAAAGACAGACCGGTATTCCAAGCCGCTTTCTTTTTGATGCCGCCACGCCGCCGATCCTTATCGAAAAGGCCATAAACAGCTTTGCGCTCGACAGGGAAGACTTTGTGGAAGGGGGGCGCTACCATAATTATTTTGATTTCTGGGATTTCCCTGAGCCTGAGTCGCCTGGTTTCACTTACCCGGCTCTTAAGCCCCTCAACTATCCGCCTTTTGAAAAGGCTTCTCAGATGAAGGCAGAGGTAGACCATCGGGATCATCTGCTGCATTTCCCTTACCAGGATTATACTTACCTGCTGCAGTTTTTGGATGAAGCAGCTTCTGATGAGGAAGTTACTTCGATAAAAATGACCCTTTACCGGGCCGCAAAGAACTCGGCTGTTTTCAAGGCACTGAAAAAGGCTGCAAAAAATGGAAAGGAAGTCGTGCTGTTTAATGAAGTGCAGGCGCGTTTTGATGAAGAAAACAATATGTGGATTGGCGAGGAGCTGGAAAAGGCCGGGGCCCGCGTGCTCTATAGCTATGAAGGCCTGAAGGTGCACAGCAAGATAGCCCTGGTTACACGAAAAAGAGAGGACAAAAGGAGTTACCAGGCCGTACTGGCTAGCGGAAATTTCAATGAGAAGACAGCTAAGGTTTATTCAGACTTAGCCATGTTTACGGCCAACCAGGAGATTGGCAAAGAGCTGGATATGGTTTTTGGTTACCTCGAAAACCCGATAGGAACGCTGGAGTTTAAACACTTGCTGGTAGCCCGGCACAACATGCGACAGCGCTTTGAAGAGATGATTGACAGGGAGATAGCGAATGCCGAACAAGGTTTGAAAGCTGAAATATTTTGTAAGATGAACTCCCTGCAGGATCGCCGGATGATTGAAAAACTTTATGAGGCCTCGCAACAGGGAGTACAAATCCGGATGCTGGTAAGAGGGATTTGTTGCCTGGTTCCCGGAAAGGAAGGGTGGAGCGAAAATATTGAGATAAGAAGTATCGTAGGTAGGTTTTTAGAACATGCACGTGTTTTTGTTTTCCATAACCTGGGAAAAGAAGAGGTCTTTGCCGGATCGGCCGACTGGATGGTCCGCAACCTGAAAAGAAGGATAGAGGTGGTGTTCCCGGTAACGGAACCCGGACTCAAAAGGCAGATTCTGAAGATGATGTCTCTGCAATGGAAGGACCAGCCAAAGGCCAGGTGCATCAATGCTGCGCAGGATAACCAATATTGCTTTTCAGCGAAACAAAGCGATGCGGATTCTCAACACGGGTTTTATGAATGGTTGAAAAAGAAGCAGAAACATGATGGGGCAGAATAGGTATATTTTAGTGGGGTTTTTGATTTTACTGTCCGGATTTACAGCACCGCTATGCGCTCAGGATTCAGACACAAACACTTATTGTGTGCCGGGCGTGGTGGGCGAATCGCCCGGAAAGGGAGTGGTTCTGCAGTACGAAGCAATGCCTGAACCCTCGGTAAGGGGAGAGGACGGAACACGTCAGAACCTAAGCTCCATCCAGCGGGCGGTGGCAAAAATCAGGATCCCTTTAATGAACAAGGTGGATAAAAAAGCTTTGCTTGGATTACGCTACGATAAGCAGGAATATCATTTTTCTCCTTCCACGGACACCTCCCTCTTGCCGGCCGGACTCTCCGATCGCGATATGAAATCCTTTGGAATGGCCCTTTACGGGATTAAATCCTTGAATTACAAACATTACCTGGCTACTCGTTTTCTGGCCAGCTTAAACGGCGATTATTCAGGGTTAAAAGCCAACAGCATCGCTTTTTCGAGGTTTTCATGGGCCCTGATTTTCGGCGTTAAAAGAACATCACATTTTGAATATGGGTTTGGAGCAATTGTGGGGCTGTGGGACCAGGATTTTTCGGCCATTCCCCTGGCATTGATAAACTACACCCGCAACCGATGGGGAATCAAGGCACTGTTGCCATCCGAGGCTTACTTTAGATATTCCTTTGCGGATTTCCATATGGGATATGCAGGTGTAGAATATCATGGCAGCAAATACATGCTCGATGAAGGGCTTCACAGCAAGATCAACAGCTTCTCTACATACGAGCACAGCGCATTCAGGTATGGCATAAAGTGGGAAAGCCGTCTGATGAAATATGTATGGCTCGGAATTCATACCGGTTATGAGATCAGTTGGAAACTCGACCTTGAACCCCGTAACGAACCGCCTCTTTTCAACGGCAACGCCAATCCGAATTTTTATCTCGGAGTCGATCTGTCCCTCAGGCCCGAGTGAGGTTTCTTTCTTTGGAAGGAAAACCTTTAATCAGTAAACATGAATTATTTCTTTTTGCTTGGTCCTTTTCTTTTCATGGAAAAATCTATAAAATTCACAGCGATAGAAGCAAGCAGAGATATTAGGAAGAATATAAGTGTAAGGTGATTTACCAATGTGGTTTCAAACTCAAAACCAGTCAGCCTTTCGGCGAGGTATTCGAGATAGGAAGGAGGCAGATCGTAAATGCCCAGCCTGTTCAGCACCTGCCAGTGCCAGTCGGTGAGCGGACAGTAGCCAAAACCGTAGAAGATACCCAGGATGCCCCACGATGCGCCGGTTAAAAGGAGCGTCAGCAGGTTCAGCTTCCGTGTTTTCTTCCACATCCAACCCAGCACATTAAACAAGGTCAGAAACAAATGTAAAACCACGAAAAACCAATCGATTACATGCAGCCAAAAATCAGTCATTCCTTGTAAACTTTATTTAGTGTAAAAATAAGGAGAAATGAATAAAGATTTCTCGCAAAGGACGCAAAACAAAAGGACACGCAAAGTGCGCAAAGAATGAAAATAATGATGTGATAACATTTCTCAGCGGGTTTTGCGCTCTTCCTTTTGCGCCCTTACCGTGAAAAAATGAGATTAACGGCAGAATTTCTTGCATACTCCTTCTATGTTCTGATACATCCGGTGTATCAGCCTGAACACATGTTTCCTGACTAATCTACAAATTAACTTGTGTCTGTCTATAAAGTCGTACCAATGTTAATTTCCTCCCCGCTACCCCTTATCCCGAAAGCTTTCGGGACTAAAGGGGAACTCCCACACAACCAATAATTTAATTGGTTCTCCCCTTCAGGGGAGTTAGAGGGGTGAATCCAAGCGTTGATATTATAGACGGACACTAACTAATCAACGAATTAACCTTTTAACGAATTAACTATTCC
>JAASSU010000148.1 GCA_021767705.1 Bacteroidota bacterium
ATGAAAAAAATAGAGCCGGTATTGGTAAAAATAACCAGCACCCCTGAGGGAGCTGACTTTTTTCTTGATAACGTAAAAATGGGAACAACCCCGTTCTCTTTCTATCATAAACCCGGAAATTACGAGGTTGGTCTGGAAAAAGAGGGCTACACCACATTTTCGGGAGCGGAGTTAATAATTAAAAGGCCTGAAACCGAAGCGCACTATGAATTGGAAGAGAATGTAGGATACTTGTCGGTTATGCGTCCCAGGGGTTCTACCCTGATGATTAACGGGAAGGTATATGAGAAAACACAATTCCTGACTTTCGAACCGCAATTACTCCGGGTAAAGGTCACCATGCCCAAAGCAGATCCGGTTGAAAAGCAAATCATCCTGAAAAAGGGAAGCATGATCAGAACTTCAATGATTCCTGAGTTAAAAACCGGAAAAGTAAGAATAGCCGTATCACCATTCGAAGCACATGTAGAACTTAAAGGAGATGCCGGAGAGTTTTTTGAAGCCACCGGAAGCAAGGTCTTCGACAGTATTCCGATAGGGACTTATCAGCTGACCGTGAGTGAAGAAGGTTACACCACCTCAAAAACAAGTTTTTTGGTCAGAGAAAATGAAACGAATAATCAGACCATCAAGTTAAATAAAGCAGAAATAGCGCAAGGAAAAGGAACAGAAAAGACTGAAGCAAAGAAGCCACCATCAGCAAAAATGGATTTCAAACGCGAAATGGTCTTTGTTGAAGGCGGCAGTTTTATGATGGGCAGTGAGAGAAATGAAGACGAGATGCCTGTGCACAAAGTCACCTTAAAC
Organism: Bacteroidota bacterium; assembly: GCA_021767705.1. GTDB lineage: Bacteria > Bacteroidota > Bacteroidia > Bacteroidales > JAIPAH01 > JAIPAH01. The sequence goes on from JAASSU010000148.1 coordinate 808, forward strand.
GACTTTTATATTGATAAATATGAAGTAACAGTGGCCGATTTCGAAAAGTTTGTAAATGCCACCGGCCACAAGACAGAAGCTGAATACCGGGGATTCAGCTCTATAATGGGGCGGAAAATCAAACGAAAGCGAAAAGTCCATTGGCGGCATGATATGGACGGAAAGAAACTCGACCGGGAAGATTATAATCATCCGGTGCTTTTTATACATAAAACAGATGCGGAAGCTTATTGCAAATGGCGGGGCGGGAGACTACCAACTGAAGCTGAATGGGAGTATGCGGCACGTGGAGGCCAAAAAAGCAAAGGGTACATCTATAGCGGATCGAATAATCCTTACGAAGTAGGATGGTTTCATGGTAATTCCAATGGCTCGACACATCCAGTGGGCTCGCTTCAACCAAACGAATTAGGAATTTATGATATGAGCGGAAATGCTTTTGAGTATTGCTCTGATATGTATAAAAATGATTATTACAGGAATAGTCCTGAAAAAAATCCGAAAGGGCCTGACAGCCAATATAAGGTAGTAAGAGGAGGCTGCTGGTATTTTGTTGCAAAGTTTGGTACTACTACCAACCGGAGTGCTTGGAGGTTTTTTGTTCTTGGCACAACAAGTATCAGATGTGTAAGAGATTTGTAGTTTGGAACAGTTTTAGCATAGATTGAAAAAACATTTTCAGTTTTTCAGTTTGTGCACAACTAATAAAATAACGTAAAGAAAATGATTGATTATTAAATTAATTTGTATATTTACCAAGAACAAAATCCATTATCATGAAAAAACTATTCAAAATTACTTTAGGAATCGCCTTGATTGCTTCTGCATCAATGGTTATGACAAGTTGTGGATCCTCAAAAAAGGCTACTGCCGACAAAGGTTATGAGGAAGTAAAAACGTTTTGCAGCGGCCCTGAATACCGCACTGGCGATGGCGTAATGCGCGCTAATGCCTCAGGAAGCAGCAACGACATGGAAATCTCCCGCGAAAAGGCTATGACAAATGCCCGTAATCGTCTTTCTGAACAAATGGAAGTAATGGTAAGTAATCTTACTGACTACTACAAAAAGGAAACCGATTACCTTGAAAATTCAAGCATGGAGAAACGCTTTGAAGATCTCATAAGAGAAGTTTCTAAAAACAAGCTCCAGGGAACTTATCCGGTATGTGAGAAAACTACCCGTAACAAAGACGGGCACTACATTTCTTACGTAGCTGTTGAGTTAGGTGGAGAAGAGTTTATGGAGCAAAGTGCTAACCGTCTCTCTAAAGACGAAGAACTGAAAGTAGACTACGACTACGAAAAGTTTAAAGAAAGCTACGAAAAGGCGATGGAGCAGTTGGAAGAAGACCGCAATAATTAATATTTCATTGTGGTCTGGTTTAGGGGAATTCTTCAGCCCGAGCGATGAAGGGTTCCCCCTTTTTGAGTTGTATTAAAGATTTAGTGTGGATTAAGTAACATTCTAACAATAATTTACATCCCGGAAGTTTTTGGGGTTGGATATTGGTTTTTATTTGAAATTTGTGATTTGTTTTATTGCTGTTTTTTGTCGATTTCTACTCGAATATGATTGTTAAACTATAATCAGGATGGTTTCACTTAAACAATATTTCTTACTGAGCACTTTTGTAATGGTGCTGACCTCATGCGCATCAAGTGTTGCTATGCGTCCTGGTAAAACTAAAAATCAGGCAAATGAAACCATACAACAACAAAACCAACCTGCCAACAGCCAGCAGTATAAATTCCCCTCCAAGTCTGATATCCCGGATTTCTTAAAAAACAAAAACTCAATCTGTAAAAGTTGTTTTCTGGGTATTTCGGATCCCGGACTCGACTCGACCCTTGCCGTGGAGCAGGCATTGACGAGGGCCGCAGTGCTGGAAGCGCTTACGGACAAAACTGAAATTAAGTTTATCACTGATTTCTACACCAAAGTCATTCATGAAAAGAAATGGGAAGTGTTTGCTCATTTATTTGAGCTAAACCTGAAAGTTAAAAACATGAAACCGGATACCGTCTTTTTCAGCAAATACGACGAAGCTATTGTACTTGCAAAACCTGATGGTAAGCTGCTTTCGGATAGAAAGAACATGGTTTTGTCCGGGTTTATCCAGGAAAAGACTTACGGCAACCTTGCTGATTACATGTATCGATTTGAAATGAAGACGCCGGCGGAAAGCTTATTCGTTGTTCGGATTGTCAATGATAATTTTAGTGTGGAATCGCTCCTTGGTGATGAATCAAAGACTGATTACCCGAAAAAGAACTTTATTTACAATTCCAATATCACGGATGACAGCACCTGGACAACGCCCGGGTTTTCTTTACGCACAGGCTTATGGCCTTCATTTTTCGGTGGGTTATTGAAAAACATGTTTTACCAGGTTAAGGAAACCGCCGAATATGAGGTGGGAAATATGCGCGACACCTTCAGCGAAGAGCTTAATGCCCGACTGAAACGCCAAATCGGCAGCAACACTTTTTCTGTTGATGTTCAGGGATGCGAAATTTTTAATAATCATCTGACCCCATTAGTTCATTCAACCATAAAAAAGTAAAACCATGAAAAAGATTTTTTGCTTGCTAATACTTGCCACAATTACTTTGGCAGGATATTCCCAGACTTTTGAAGAGTTCAAAAAGAAGCGCCAGCAAGAGCTTCAGGAGATGAAGCAGGAGCGTCAGAAAGCCTTAAAAGCGCTGAAGCAGGAGTATGACGATTACATTGAGAAAAGGGATAAGGAATTTGCCGAATACCTTGACCAGGAATGGAAGGCTTTCAGATTATACAAGGCCGAGCGCCGGCTGCCGGAGCCAAAGCCCAAGCAAGTGCCCAGCTTTGATCCCGACCAGATTATAACAACCCCTTCCGGGGATGATCAGCCTGAGGAGCGAAAAACGGATAAGCCAAAAGACAAGAAGCCTGAGGACGATAAGCCCGATGTTACGGTAAAAGACAAAGCGAGGCCCGACAAAAAAGTTCCGGATATCCCGCTAAGGAATATTGACCCGATAGAAACGGTGGTGATTGATGCACCCAAAACCAAGCCTGAAGACATAAAACCGGTGGTTCAAAAAAGCATTCCGCAAGACTTCAGACACGATGTAGTCAGTTTTGATTTTTATGGCCGGGAGGTGGCTTTTGAAGTAGACCCCGACATGCGGACGTTCAGAGTCAGCAGTGTAAACGAGGGGAGCCTGAGTAATGCATGGAGCAAGCTTTCAGGGATGGAGGTGAGTGCGGCCATTCACCAGGCGCATGCTTACGGCGAAGAAATGAACCTCAACGACTGGGCCATGCTCAAATTATTTGAAGGACTGGCTGATGACCTGACGGGCTCGGAGAACGAGAAAACCGTACTCACATGGTTTTTGCTCAATCGTTACGGATACAATGTTAGAATAGCCTATGCCTTAAATAAAGTATCGCTTTTGGTTCCTGCTACCACTCAGCTTTATGGAATTAAATACTTATTGCTTGATGGTAAAAAGTATTACATCACCACCGAATTGAAAAGCCAGCAAATCTATACTTACGAATCGCCGTATCCATTGGCACAACGCGATGTGGATTTACACATTCATCGCCCGATGCTTTTAGGTAACGAACTTAATGAGCGCAAACTAACTTTCGAACATCTTGGTCAGCGCTACAGTATTCCGGTGGTTTACAACCGTTCGCACATCGACTTTTTCGATGAGTATCCTATTACTGAGATAGAAGTTTATTTGAACGCACCAGTTTCTGAGGCTCTGAAATCATCGCTCAATGCCGGTTTAAAAAGCAAGGTGGCGGAGATGACTGATCCGGAAGCGGTAAACTTTTTGCTTTCGCTGGCACAAAAAAGCTTCGATTATAAAACCGACCCGGAACAATTTGGACGCGAAAAGTTTTTCTTTCCCGAAGAAGTTTTTCATTACCCTTATTCCGACTGCGAAGACCGTTCGGCCATCTTTTCTTATCTCGTAAGAGAGCTGAAAGGGATTGATGTGGTGGGACTCGACTACCCCGGGCATTTGGCCACAGCAGTGCGGTTACCCGGCGAATCAGGGGCTTATGTTTCTGTGGGGCGCGAAAAATATATCGTGGCCGACCCTACCTATGTCAACGCTCCTTTCGGATTGGTTATGCCGCAGTTTGCACAGTCGCAGGTGAAAGTGGTTCGCGTAAAGCCGGGCGAGATGATTCTTGCGAAAAAGTTTTGGGATATAGCCCATAATGCCGGCGCATATCGTGGAGGCACCTTGCAGGATTATGCCTTCACTAACGATGGTTCTTGTTTCCTTACGGGATATTATACTGATAAGATCGATTTTGGACGCTACAGCCTTGAAGGTGATGGCAGCAAAGAAGCGTTTGTGGCGCATTTCAGTCCGGATGGAAATGTTCGCTGGCTCCAGGGGTTTAGCAGCGAGGGGCAGGAGTCTTTTGCTTACGCCAACGCCTTAACGCTGGTAGATAATGTACCGGTTATTTCAGGAGTTTTTAAAGGTGGATTGAAATCTGGTAGGGAACGGATTACGGGAGAAGACAACAGTTGGTTTGTGAGCAGGGTTTCTGAAAATGGCGCCCGGTGGTTGAATAAGGTGGAAATAAAAGAAGACCTTGATAACCAGCGCCTGGTCAGTTCTTTTTCAGGAAGTGGAAGACTCATAGATACAGAATATTATGCCGCTGAGGATGTGTTGAGCACCATGGAAGGACTGACATTCCTGGATGGAAATATCGTGCTGAATGGCTATCTTGCTTCTGTTCCGGGAACCATGGACAAGAGCTATGCTTCAGAAGCTGAGCTCGATTATGCCGCCATGCTGAAAAGCAAGAATGATCAGTTGATTGAGGAGGATGTGGATGAGGCTATTGCAGGATTATTCGCCGTGACCTCGCTGATTCAGACCAGCGGATATGTGATTCCGGGGTCTGACGCTCAGAAAGCACTGGATAAGTATAATCCGGATTTTAAAAATCGTTCACCGAATATCTACGAAAGTATTGGTACCATCGAGTTTCTGAAAAACAGCGATGGTATCGTGACCATTAAGTCTGAGGACAGGCATGTGACCATCGACAAGGTAAGAATAAAAAACGACGCTCGCTTAAAAATTGTGCCTCTGCCCGATGGTAATCACCGTATTGATATCCTTTCGGGCATTGAAGTAGGAAAATATTTCGTGTGGTATGATTTGAACTATGTGAAGATGTTCCGCGAAAACGGCAACCTGTTATTCGACTATGACGATGATCATACACACAAAGTGTTCAACCTGAAGAAGGATATTCTTTATTAGGTTTTTATGTTAGTAAGTTTATAAGTTTAATAAGTTTATAAGTTTAATAAGTTTAGTAAGTTAGTAGGTTTAGTTACTCTTGAATATCAGTGTTTAAGTGTTCAGGTGCTTCAGTGTTTAGGTAAAGTTACTAGCAAAGGGTTGAAATCCCCGAAGGGGATGGCGACCCTGGAATTTCCTGATTCAACTATTTTACTAGTTAACGAATTAACAAATTAACAAATTAACTAATTGACAATTATACTATTTGACGAATCAACAAAATACAGAAATGAAAAGAACAATTCTACTTTTAATTGGCTTGCTTCCGGTTTTGGCTGTGGCCCAAATTGATGAGATGCGTGAAAAGCTAAACGATGAAGTGATGCTCATTGAAGAAGGTAAGATGACAATGCGGTTTGTAAACGCTATGAATGATGAACCCGTCGCCGAAGCACTGGTGGAGATTGAAGGTATTGGCGATTTTAAAACCGATGGCATGGGAAGGGTCATTTTTGATGCCCCTGAAAAAGATGGGGTTTTCCCGATAAAATTCAGCAAAGCCGGATACTTTGATTTGAAAACAACTTTCGAAATCGCCGCCGGAACCATTTTTTACAATCGCTTTGCGGTTTCACCACTTATCGCGCGCGAAAACCTCAGGATTGTTCTGGAATGGGGCAAGCGACCCGATGACCTGGATGCGCATCTTGAGAAAATTGGAGATTACCATATTTCTTATCACAATATGAAAGTATCGGACGACGGTGAAGCAAAACTTGACCGGGACGACCGCGAAAGCTATGGCCCCGAAACCATTACCATTAAAAAGGTAGATGGCAGGGCTACATATTCGTTCTACGTGAAGGATTACAGCAACCGCGATCGGCATCGTTCAAAACAGCTTTCCAAATCTAATGCGGTAGTCAGGCTTTACGACTATAATGGCCTTATCAGAGAATGGAGATTGAGAGATAAGGAGAAGGGCAACGTATGGCAGGTATTTGAAATCCGAAACGGGAATATTGAATCTATCGACAACCTGAAAACACAATAAAATGATGCAAATCAACAAAATAACCCCGCTTTTTCTTCTTCTTTTAATCCCCGGATTTTTGTTTGCTCAAGCAGATGTCAGCCTGAATGAGATCAAGAATTCCGGGAAGTATATTTATGGCATCGGCCTGGGAACGACTATTCCTGAAGCGGATCAGGCGGCACTTCATAATCTTGTTTCGCAAATTTCTGTGGAAGTGGAAAGCTCTTTCACCAGTCATGTGAAAGAAGAAAACGGAGAGCTGTCGGATTACACCAAACGTGTAGTCAACACCTACTCAAACACACGCCTGCAGCAGGCCCGCATGAAAGTCCTTCCTGATAAAGAGGGAAACAAGCACGTGCTCAGATTTATCAGCAAGGAAGATTTGAAAGAGGTATTTGAGCAGCGCAAGCAAAAAGTTTTCGATTATTACATGATGGGGCAGGAGGCCGAAAAGGAGTTGAGAATCGGGGATGCGTTGAAAAACTATTACTGGTCGCTGGCGCTGCTCCGCAGTCATCCTGAAAACAGCAAAATCAGGATTAAGACAGAAGGACAGGGAGAAACAACATTGCTGCCATTGCTGAACTCACAGATAGAGCGGCTTTTAAGCAACCTTCATTTTGTGGTGGATCATGTTTTTACGAATAAAGAAGAGCGAAAGAAAACCGTAGCCCTGAAAATACTTTATCAGGATGCTCCGGTTTCCAACATCGATTACAAATACTTCAC
>JAASSU010000149.1 GCA_021767705.1 Bacteroidota bacterium
GATCATCTTCCTCTAATGAAGAAAATTACGGATAAAAGATATCAGCTCGTTTACCAGGTTTTTGTCCAGGATAATAAAATCAGTGTTACCTACGATTATGTTTTTAAAAAGCCTGTGTACCCTGCGGAGGAATTCAGGCATTTGAAAAATTTTTATAAAGTGGTTGTGAAAAAGGGTAATGAGAAAATCGTTTTGAAGAAAAAAGAATAATGTCCTCATCCGGGTGTAATAAAATTAAAGACCCTGCTACTTATTAATCGAAATTCAAAAAATGATTAAGTAACAGGCAAGTCTTTGCGAGTTGCCACAAAAAATAGAATTATGAAGCAGATATTAGTTCAGATAGCCCTGGCGATTTTCAGTTTACTGATGTCCATATTTCCTGCAAAAGGACAAGATAACAACAGCCTTTTATGGAAAATTGAAGGTGAACAACTGGAAAAACCTTCTTACCTTTTTGGCACTATCCACCTTCTTTGCAGTGAGGATTTAAACATGTCTGAAAAGATAAAAAACGCACTCAACGAATCGGATCAATTGATTCTTGAGCTCGATTTGGACGATCCGAATGTGTTGGGAGAAGTTCAGCGCAAGATGATGTTTACAGACGGCACTACCGCGTCAGATTATCTTGATGAGGAGGAATATGAGATGGTCAGCAACTTTTTTTCTGATAGCCTGAGGATTCCTTTTGAGCGTCTAAAATCAGTTAAGCCCTTTTTCCTGGCTTCGATGACGTATTCGCATTTCTTAGGATGCCAGCCAACCGGGTTTGAGATGGCCCTGATGAATTTGGTAAAACCGCAGGGAAAGGAAGTGTTGGGCCTTGAAACAGCCGAAGAGCAGATGGGGATTATAACCAACCTCCCCATGGAAACCCGCAAAACTATGCTGGTGGAGACAATTTCGGAATATGAAAAGTCGAAAAAAATGATCGACGACATGATAGCGCATTATGTAAACGAGAATATTCTTGAATTGCACAAGCTTTCTGAAGAATACATGAGTGATGATTATGCTGAGCTCAACAACAAACTTTTGGTGGAGCGTAATCAGAACTGGATAAAGGATATTGAAAACCATGCAACTGAAAAACCAACCTTTTTTGCTGTAGGAGCTGCTCACCTGGGGGGAGATAAAGGGGTGATCAAATTACTGAAAGATAAAGGATACAAAGTAACGCCCGTAAAATAAACAGACTTTTCGAAAAACAATCGGCAAGGCCATCCTTCGGGGTGGTCTTTTTTATTTTATGCTGTGTTATAAAAATTCCGTAGATTTACTTTGCAATAGATAGGTATTTAAAAAAGGAAATGAAATCAATCAAAGAAATTAACTGGAATCTGCTTCTCGATAAAAAATTTCATCCTTCACCCGAAAGGTGGGAAGACCAGGTGTTATATTTTTTGCTCGTCGACCGTTTTTCTGACGGGAATGAAAATTCTTACATCAGAAACGAGGGAAGCCTCCATGAATCAGGCTCTACCCCTCCGTATAATTCAGAAGAAGATTATGAAAGCGATAAAAGCCATGATCGCGATGATTTCGGGTTTAAGTGGAACGGAGGAAATTTATCGGCTCTTACAAGTAAGCTGGGCTACCTTCAAAGAATGGGAATTACTACCCTGTGGATTAGTCCGGTGCTGAAACAGGTTGCTTTCGAAGAGACTTATCACGGCTACGGCACTCAAAATTTCCTGGCGATTGATCCTCATTTTGGCACCCCTGAAGACTTACAAAAACTTGTGAGCAAAGCCCATCAAATGGGGATGTATGTTATCCTGGATATCATCGTTAACCATTCGGGTGATGTTTTTGCTTACCGGAAAAAAGAACCAAAATGGCGAAAGCTCTTTCCTTACCGGATGAAGGGTTTTAAGGATAAAAACGGAAAACCTGTTATTTCGGTACGCAATCCGGGAAAGGACAAGTCGGCCTGGCCTGATGGGGCATTATGGCCACAAGAGTTGCAGCGCCCTAAAACCTTTACCCGACGAGGCCGGATTGTGGATTGGGATAATTACCCTGAATATATTGAAGGCGATTTTTTCCGCTTGAAGAATCACTATCTCGGAAAGAAGAGCGGGTCGAAGTTTAAACCTTCTGAAGCCTTGAAAACCCTCACCGAAGTGTACAAATACTGGATTGCCTATGCGGATCTGGATGGCTTCAGGCTCGATACCACCAAGCACATGTGGCCGGGAGCTGTAAAGTATTTTACGGATGAAATCCACCATTTCACAAAGTCCATCGGAAAACAAAACTTCTACATCATCGGGGAGATTACCGGCGGCAGAAGCTTTGCCATGGATATCAAAAGAAAAACCAATCTGGATGCGGCACTCGGAATCAATGATGTTCCGGAGAGTTTCGAAAACGGGGTGAAAGGATACAGTGATTTTAAATCTTATTTTGACCTGTTTGAAAATGACAGGGGGGCTGCCGACAATAAGGGCTTGTGGTTCAGGGACCAGGTGGTGACCATGTTTGACGATCATGATATGGTGTCGCAGGGCGAAGAGCGTAAAGCGAGGTTTTGCGCAGACAAGGACACTTCTTTCCTGGTGCTCAATGCTGTTTTTGCCAACGTATTTACTTTGGGCATAGCGTGTTTGTATTATGGAACGGAGCAAGGCTTCGATGGCGCCGGGCCGCATGATATGTATATCCGTGAGGCTATGTTTGGCGGTCGCTTTGGGGCTTTCAGAAGTCGCGACAGGCACTTTTTTAAGGAAGATGGGATGCATTCTGAAATTGCGGAGTTTCTGGGCCTGAGGAAAAAGGAACCTGCCTTGCGCATCGGGTCGCAGTTTTATCGGAAAATTTCAACTGATGGCACAGAATTTAAATATCCTGCGCCAAGCGAGGGAAAAAGGTATTGCGGACTGCTCGCATGGTCGAGGTTTTATGAAGGGCATGAAGTGCTGCTGGCTATCAACACACACGCCACGGAAAAACAAAAAGCCTTTGTGCAGGTAGATTATGAACTGCACCAGGGCGGCGATGTGTTTGAATGTTTGTATATGAGCTATGACAAAGACTACCATTCAGATTATAAAGTGATTGAGCTAAACTATAAATGCATCGAGGTGGAACTACCTGCTTCAGGGTGTGCTGTTTTTAAACGTAAAGCTAAAACTAAAGAATAAAACCATGATGAGAAAGACCTTGTTATTGCTGCTCATTCTTGTAACAGGGGCAGTAATTCTTTACCTTGCATTCAATGAGAATAAAGAATCCAAAGAAATTACTCAGGAAGACATTCGTGCTGCTGAAACGCTTTTTGGTTTAAATTATAACCAAACAGAAAGAGATTCACTGCTTGAGGATGTGCGTTCTTTGAAGAAGTCCTATCAAAAAATCAGGGAGGGCAATATCCCGAATGGGCTCAGGCCTTCGCTGGTTTTCAATCCTTTGCCTTTAGGGTTTATGCCTGATCAGCAAAGCCATGATCCTCAATGGAACCTTCCTGCAAAAGTGAATCTTCCCGAAAAGGATGCTGAGATTGCATTCTTGCCTGTGCACAAGCTATCTGTTTTGATCCGGGAAGGAAAGCTCAGCTCCGAACGTCTTACACGCATTTATCTTGACAGGTTAAAAAAATACTCCGATACACTTCAGTGTCTTGTAACGCTTACCGAAGAGTTGGCTATAGAACAGGCGCGCAGGGCCGACAGGGAAATTGCCGAAGGGTTATATCGTGGCCCGCTGCACGGGATTCCTTATGGAGTAAAGGATTTGCTGGCCGTTGAGGGTTTTAAAACAACCTGGGGAGCCACGCCGTATAAAGACCAGGTGTTAAAAGAAACAGCCACTGTCGTGAAAAAGCTCGAAGAATCGGGTGCGGTGCTGGTGGCAAAGCTTACTTTGGGAGCCCTTGCGATGGGTGACGTCTGGTATGGCGGTGTAACTAAAAACCCATACGATTTGAATCAGGGTTCAAGTGGCTCCTCGGCAGGTTCGGCTTCTGCTACTTCTGCAGGACTAGTGGCATTCGCCTTGGGCACAGAAACTTATGGCTCCATTGTGTCGCCATCAACCAGGTGTGGAGTAAGCGGATTGCGTCCGACTTTTGGAAGAGTGAGTCGCTACGGGGCTATGGCACTGAGCTGGTCGATGGATAAAATCGGACCGATATCGCGCTCAGCAAAAGACAATGCCATAATTCTGGATGCGATACGCGGTAAAGACCAATTAGACCCCTCGACAATTCGTGCTGGCTTTTCTCCTGATTTCGAAAAGGATATTAAAGATCTTAAAGTAGCGTATGTGAAAGATTTCTTTAACCAGGATTATCGCGGAAAGCAAAACGACAGTCTTTTCCTGGAAAAAATCCGCAAAATGGGAATTACCCCCGAAGCGGTGGAATTTCCTGACGATATTCCTGTGGATGCTTTGCTGATTATTCTGGATGCCGAAGCCGCCGCCGCTTTCGATGAGCTGACGCGCAGTAATCGGGATGATGAGCTGGTGGCGCAGCACCGCTATGCATGGCCGAACATCTTTCGTTATTCGCGGTTTATCCCTGCCAGTGAGTATATTCAGGCTAACAGGCTGAGAAGCAGTCTGATTCAGCAAATCCATGAGTTTATGCAACAGTATGATGTGGTGATTACGCCCTCTTTCGGAGGCAATCAACTACTTACAACCAACCTTACCGGGAATCCATGCGTTGTTATTCCGAATGGGTTTGATGAAGATGGGCATCCAACAAGCATCAGTTTTTTGGGTAAGCTGTTCGATGAGGCATCTATCAGTGAGTTTGCGGCCTATGTCCAGGAAAATACAAACTGGGATGATCAACATCCTGAATTTTTTAATCAATAGAAAAAAACGATGAAAATTTATTTACAAATGATTGCGCTTTTGTTGGCGCTGGGGCTTGCAAGCTGCATGAACACAGTTAATGATGAGGCAGCAGAAAAACAAAAAGATGAAATCCATTATGCTAAGGGCGATGTGCAGATAGATGGGAAAGCGGATGAGGAAATCTGGAGCAAAGTAGAATGGAAACAGCTCGATCAACGTTGGTTGGGTGAGCCTTATGCAGAAAATGACTTTTCAGGAAAGTACAAGCTGGCATGGGATGAAAACTATGTCTATGTGCTGGCTGAGGTGATTGATGATACCTTGATAGATATTCATCCGGATGGATTAAACCTGTATTGGGATGATGATTGCCTTGAGATCTTTATTGACGAGGATGCTTCGGGTGGTGATCATCAGTACAACCACCAGGCTTTTGCCTACCATATTTCACTGGATCAGCGTGTGGCGGATATGGGGGTGGACAGCTCGGCGGTTTATTTTGATGATCACCTCGATTCGTATCACCGCCGCGAAGGAAAGAAAAGTACGTGGGAGGTAAGGATGAAGCTTTTTGATGATTCCTTTATAGAGGGAAAAAAGAATAGTCCAGTTAAACTGGAAAAAGATAAGAAAATCGGCTTTGCCCTGGCCTACTGTGATAATGACAGTAGCCAAACCCGCGAGAATTTTATTGGTTCGGAAGTGGTGGAAGGCGAAGACAAAAACCGGGGCTGGATTGATGCCGGGATTTTTAGAAGTTATAAACTAAAAAAGTAAAAATGAAAAAATATAAACTTGGAATTGCCTTAGGCGGGGGTGGCGCCCGGGGCTTTGCGCATCTTGGTGTTTTAAAAGCTTTGGAAGAGCGTGGCATAAAACCAGATGTTATTTCAGGGGCCAGCGCAGGTTCAATAGTAGGAGGGTTTTATGCCGATAAGAAAACGCCGGAGGAAATCTTTAAAATCATTAAGGAAAAAGGCTTCTTCAAATACACAAACTTCAATATCCCCAAAACCGGATTGGTTGGCCTCGAAGGACTTGAAAAGCAGATAGACGAAGATTTAAGCGTAGATAACATCGAAGATTTGTCAATCCCGTTTATCGCTGCCGCTACTAACCTGAATGCCGGAGAGATAGAGTATTTCAGCAAGGGCGATGCTTCATCAGTGATTAAAGCGTCTTCTGCTATTCCTGTGCTGTTTTCTCCCGTTGAAATAAACGGGTCGCTATATTCTGATGGGGGAATTCTTGATAACGTGCCCGTGGATCCTTTACGGGAATTATGCGAAAAAACCATTGCTGTTGATATTAGTCCGCTGACAGAAATGAAGGCCATTGAAAATTTGTTTCAGATTGCACTCCGTACTTTCCAGCTTAGCGTAAACAAGTCGTCGAAAGATTTGGATAAAAGATGCGATTTATTAATATCGCTTGAGGAATGCAGCAAGTTTGATTTGTTGAACACCAGCAATGCCAAAGAGCTCTACGACATTGGCTATGATTATGTGATGAATGCCGACTTGTCATCAATTGAAAATTGATCTTGTTCCGCAAGAAACAGGCATGAAGTTTGTCGTAAGGTGAAAAAAACTATGTCAGAAAAGTGGCTGTATATTGCATTGCTGGCCTCCCTGTTTATGGGGGGCTGTTCAACCTCTTACGAAAGCCTGAATTACAGTGAAATATCTCCTGTTGATGAGGTTGGCAGTGAGCAGTTTCAGTACGATCAGGAATCGGGGATGATCTATTTGATTTCGAACGATAGCGATAGCCTCTACATTGCACTCAAGTTCCCTGAACGGATGGTGAAAGCCAAGGTTCTCCGTAAGGGGCTTACGGTGTGGTTGGATCCCTCAGCGAAGAAGGGCAGGGCTTACGGTATAAAATATCCTGTGGATGGATTGCCCGGGATGGGCGGAAGGCAGGGAAAAACCTTCGGGCACCCGGAAGTTGTTGAGGGAGAAGACGGATTTAAGCGCTTTAAATATTCCGAAAAGGAGAAGAAGGAAATCATTCCTGAACTTGCTCTCTCGGGTTTGCAGATAGAACTGTTGGGGTTTGATAAAAAACAGGTGCAATCATACCTGGCCCCCGAGGCACCGTTTCCGGTCAAATTATATTTTGATGAGAATAACACTTTGACTTATAGACTGGCAGTCTCACTGAGAGCAATAAACATAAGTCAGTTTGATGATGGCGATGCTTTGAGTGTGGGAGTGGTGACAGGCGCTCTTGAGAACCCCGGAAACCGCCCGGGTATTGGTTACGGAAGACGGAATGGTGGTGGCAGGGGAGGAATGAATCCCGGAGTAATGGGGGGAGCCGGGCAGCGCCCGCGGCCGGACTTTAACCGTTTAACCATGCCGGATGAGTTATGGATTAAAAAGGTGTACCTCTCAATACAGGAAGCCGAATAACCACAAGGGTAGGGCATTTCCTGCAGGATTTTCAATATTGTCTTTAACCACAAAGGCATTGTCGATTCCGGCAATTTGGCTTGACTGTTTATTATGTCCGCCAATTTCGAAAGTGTATTTCTTGTTCACGATGAAGTCTGCCTGTTTTGACTGATTCACCTCATGCCCAACTAATAACTGGTTCAGGAAAAAGGTTTCTCTTAGCATACCTGTGTTAGGATTTTCAACGGCCATTGCTTTCATCAAATTAGTATTGTTGAGAAATATTTTGTCAGGCTTTTGCAGACTTGAAATGCTGGGGCCGGAAGAATACAGAAGATTAATAAGTTTTGCCTTTTCCAGGAAATAGAGGTAATTAGCGATAGTATTTCTGTGAATATCTGTTTTGCCTGAAAGTTTAACAAGGTTTGGTTTAAAAGGAACCTGCTCAGCAATAATTTGAAGTAGCTGGAGCATTTTTCTTGCATTTCTGGAGTCAAATCCTTTTAACTCTGACATATCATACTCCACAATTAACCTAATCAATTGCATGAGTCTCTTGTGATAGTTCTTTACGTCTTCCCTGTAAAAAGGATAATAACCATAGGTTA
>JAASSU010000150.1 GCA_021767705.1 Bacteroidota bacterium
AATGTAAAAAAGAACAGGATAGAGGGAAACAAAGCCAGAAAGAAACTAAACGACAACGACTTAGCTCTTTCGAGAAGCGATCCTTTCGCCAATCCCTTAAAGAAGAACATAATCACTTCATAAAGCGCAAGCCCCTGAAACCCGGGAATAATCAGGTTCTTTGAGATGCGTTCAGCCTTTTTTACCAAACGGTGCTGTTTTAGTTTCTCTGTGATTTTCTTTAAATCCATTAAACCGCCTTCAAACTCAAATCGAGGCTTCGTATACGGTGTGTAAGTGCCCCTACCGAAATGGAGTCCACCCCTGTTTCGGCATAAGCACGAACGGTTTCCATCGTAATGCCTCCTGAAGCCTCGGTTTCGTATTTTCCATCAATAATTTCCACCGCTCTCCGGGTATCTTCGGGCGTGAAATTATCCAACATCACACGATCCACCCCTCCTACTTCCATAACTTCTTCAAGCTCCTCAAAACTGCGTACCTCCACCTCTATACGCAGATTCTTGTTATGCTTTCGCAGATACTTCTGACATGCTTCCACGGCTGGTTTCAACCCCCCGGCAAAATCGATGTGGTTGTCCTTAATCATGATAAGATCGAACAAGCCAAAGCGGTGGTTCACCCCTCCCCCGGCTTTCACCGCAAATTTTTCGAAAAGCCTGAGGTTGGGAGTGGTTTTGCGTGTGTCGAGGATAACGGCATTAGTACCTTCAATCTCCTTTACCATTCTTGCTGTAGCTGTTGCCACCCCGCTCATGCGCTGCATAAAGTTCAGCGCCAGGCGCTCTGCCGAAAGAATAGACCCGGAGGGCCCGGAAACCTCAAAAATCTCCGTGCCCTTTTCTACTTTTTCACCATCAGACAAAAAAGCCTGAAAACTAAGCTTTGGATTCACCTCTTTAAAAACAGCTTCTGCCACATCTATCCCGGCAATCACCCCACGCTCTTTTGCTATCAAACGAGCTTTCCCGGTAGCTTCAGGTGGAATCGTTGAGAGTGTGGTGTGGTCGCCATCCCCAAAATCTTCTGCAATAGCTGCCCGGATTACAGGCAGAATATCATTCTTCGATAATTTATCCATAAAGGTTATTCTTCCTCAATAAAAAACTGAAATACTTTAGATGTGCCTTTATTATCCTTTAACAGGAAATATATTTTAAACGATTCTTTGTGCGAGCATCGGTAAGTACCGATAACAAAATGTCCGTCAACACCCTCGCCGTGATGATTTTCTTCGAAAGAAACCGGGGGGTGATCCGTAAAAAACTGCCTGAGCACCACCCTTGCCTGGTCAGCTGAATAAATCTCTTCCTTGTTTTCAATTTTTATGCTCACCGGATTGTTAAAATGCGCTGACAGCACAGCCGCATCTCCTTCCTCAATGGCCTTTTCCACCTCACCTAACACTTCCTGGCCGTGCAAAAAACCTACCGTTAAAAGCAAAAAAAGAATTGAAAATACGTTCTTCATCTCTTTATATTTCTTCTATGCTGCGGTTCAATTTGTTTTGTCTGCTTCCGCTGAACAGTTTCCGGAAATCCTGAAAATGCCTTTAAACCGCGTTTGCTTTATTTTCTCTGCCCTGATGCAACTTCCAGACCAAACATACCGCTAATGGTGCAAATTTACAATATATTAATCGCAATGTGTATTTTTGCTCTATGAAAATCACTTTGTTGGTCATCGGAAAAACAGATAAGCCCTTTGTGAAGGAGGGACTGGATATTTTTTCGAAACGTCTGAACCGCTATCTTCCATACGAGATAAGAACGGTTAAAGACCTTAAAAACACCGCTAACCTTAGCAACAGCGAACAGAAACAAATGGAAGCCTCTCTTATTCAGAAAAACCTGAAATCCGACGATCAATTGATTCTTTTAGATGAAAAAGGAAAAGATTTCACTTCCGTGGAATTTGCTTCTTTTATCCAGGGAAAGATGAACAGGGGCATTAAAACCCTGGTTTTTGCAGTGGGTGGCCCTTATGGCTTCAGCGAGGAAATTAAAAAGCAGGCCTCGGGAAAAATCTCTTTGTCTAAAATGACGTTTTCGCACCAGCTTATCCGCCTGATCTTTGCCGAACAGCTCTACCGGGCCATGACCATCCTGAACAATGAACCTTATCACAACGAATAAACCTGAAAAGATTATGAAAACAATCATTTTCGCCACACATAACAAACACAAAACCAAAGAAATAAAAAGTGCTGTTGGCGACAGCTACGAAATCGTTTCACTCGAAGATCTCGATTTCCATGAGGAAATTGAAGAACCTTTTGACACGCTTGAAGAAAATGCCAACGCAAAATCCTCTTTCATCCATGAGCGTTTCGGGAAAAGCTGTTTTGCCGATGATACCGGGCTTGAAATTGATGCCCTGGATGGTCGTCCGGGAGTCTTTTCTGCACGCTATGCCGGTGAAGACGGGAATTCGGAAAACAATATCCGCAAAGTACTGAAGGAGCTGGAAGGTATGGAAAATCGCTCCGCCCGTTTCAGGACGGTCATTTCCCTGATTCTGGATGGAAAAGAGCACCTCTTCGAAGGCGTGGTGGAAGGTGAAATCCTGACCGAAAAACATGGCAGTGACGGCTTTGGCTACGACCCTGTTTTCCGTCCGAAAGGCTATGAGCAGTCGTTTGCCGAGATGCCGCTGGATCTGAAAAACAAAATCTCGCACCGCGGAAAAGCCGTTAGAAAATTGGTAGAATTCTTGAAAAATCAATAACACATGCAAAAAAATATTATTGAGGTTCAAACTTAATTACTTATAGAATACACTACCCCACTTTCACAAAATCGAATACTCCAGCAGGAAAGGGTACTTAAAAATCAGATTCCTTGCCCATTGTTTCGCTGTAAGATTTTTATGATCAGGAGCGTTTGAAACCAATTGGTGACGGCAAACAATTAGGATTAGATTCTTCACTTCAAAACTCCGCTTCGCTATGTTTTTCGTTCAGAATGACGGCTCTGCAGCTTTGGAAACAAGAAAAAGGGCGCGCAGGCACCCTTGGTAATTTTAATTGCGTCTGCGCGCCCTTTTTCCCATTCCACCCCAAAATCGCCGTCATCCGATGGAGCCGAAGGAGGAGGTGACTGAGGAATCCATGTTATTTATTTCAGGAAAAAATCGAGATGTATCAATTCCTTCTTTAATAAAACTCGATTCTTACCACGCCACCTCATAATTTGCTCCAAAACGCAGCCACCTTCCGGGTTGCGGCACGTTGCCATGGTCGTAGTAAGCCTTGCCCAGCAGGTTGGAAGCCTCGGCATATATCTTCCACCGCTTTTCTTTCCAGCTCAACCTGAAGTCGACCAGCCAAAAAGGATCATAAGGAGTCTCTTCCCCGAAAGCACCATCCTCGTAGAGCACAAAACCTCCTTTCCTATCCTGGAAAGTAATGCCCCACGAAGCGTTGAGTTTAGAAACCACCTGATGCCGGATCGACAAAGAAACCTTATGTTTCAAATAATCGAGCACATATCTCGAAATCAGGCCCTGCGCCGATTTTTCCATATCCAGGAAAGCATAGCTTAGGCGTAAATTTTTTACGATATGGTCTTGATTCGCTTTATCAGGAAAGTAATCCCATGACAACTCCATACCGCGGGCATTTACATCTGTAAGATTTCTGGGCGTCCATTTTTCTGACTCCTCTTCTTTCACCCAATCGATAATATTTTTTCCCATTCTGTTAAAGACAGCCAGTTGCACCCGCTGAACTTTTCCTGAGAGTTTTAGCCCCACCTCTGTGGTTGCCGACTCCTCAGGCAAGAGGTCAGGATTCCCAGTGTTGGTTGGCCCCCGGTAATAAAGGTCGGTAAAGGTAGGCAGCCTCAGCGCTTCGTTGTAAGAGGCAAAGATTCTAAGGCCGCCCGTCAGATGATAACTGGCCTCCACTCCCGGATAAACGCCGGCATATTCCAGGGCGGAGTGCTTCATCACCATCGCACCCCCAGTAAGGTGCAGCCCCTGCCAGTCGAAAGCATATTCAGCGTTGGCACTCAAAGTATAGCACTGATCTTCACGGGTAAATTCAGCGTCTTGTCCGGGGACAGGTTTGGGTTGATCCATCTCCTCTCCGAGCACATTACTCAGGATGGACTCATCGCGATAAGCGCCTCCCAACGAAAGCCTTCCAAAATCAAGAAACCAATCAGATTGGAGCTGGCCTCCCCATACCCGGGTCAGATGATGATTATGGTTTGTGTACCACTCGGGGGCATCATTACGGAAGAGCTCAAACCGATCCTGGTTGTGGCGATAGTAAGCTTCGGGCTTAATTGTAAAATCATCAGTTTTATATTGGTAGGAAAGGCTTCCGAAGGCTGTCTTCACGGCCTCGTATTGATTTGGATAGGCCGGCGTGTAAAAACTGTTGGCGCCAAAACCTTTGTCAGTGTATCCGCCCTGCCAGTCGAAAGTGCCGACTCCACCTGAAAACTTCCCGTGATAGAAGACACTGGTGTTCTCAAAATCAGTATTGTTCAGGCTTTTGTCCTGCAGATACCCCTCCGACTGCTTGCGCGATGCCGCAACGAATTGACGCAGGTTTTGATGTTTAAGCGTTGCTGAAAAATTGGAATGCAGAAAGCCATGCTCCCCTACTGTCAGCGCGATGCCGGCTTTCTGATCTTCATCCAGATTGGTGATAATATTAATCACCCCGTTGAAGGCATTCACCCCGAAGGCTCTGGCCGCCGGGCCGCTGAGCACTTCAATTCTGTCTACAGCATCAAGGGGAAGGGGAAGGTTGAGTGTGTGATGTCCGGTTTGAGGGTCGGTGATGTTGATTCCGTTGAGTAAGACCAGTGTCTGGTCGAAGGTGCCGCCGCGCATGGAGATATCGGCCTGTACGCCGTGATTTCCTCGCTGACGGATGTCGAGATTGAGGACATATTCAAGCAGTCCGCTGACATCCTGTACTGGCGCGCTGCTAATCTCCTGACGATCCAACACCGTCACCACCCTGGCCAGCCGTGAGTATTCCACCGGACTGCGCTCGGCGGTGATGACCACCTCATCCATGTCGATGGTCTGCTCGATACGGGCAGTGTCTCCCTGCGCCTCGGCAGTCTTCAATTCAAAAACCATCGCAAAAGCCAACACCATATTGGCTATGACCACCGTCTTCTTCAGCGAATTGAAAACACCATAACGCGTGCGAGTCCACTGCCGGAATCGAAAAACACGATTATTTGATACTTTCTGATAATTCATCATAAGTGTAAAAATTTAAGTTAAAAATTCCGGCAAAGATAGGGAAGTGAATAAAAGAGATTCATTTTGTGGTAGACTAACTACAGTTATCTTTAATAATTCAGTCTGTATTAATATCTTTGAAGAAATAAATATTCAGATGAAAAAAATACTCCTCCTTCTCGCCGAAGGATTTGAGACTTACGAAGCCAGCGTGTTTATCGATGTGATGGGCTGGAACCGGATGGAAGGTGACGGCTCCACGATTTTGGAGTCGTGCGGGTTTAGCAAGGAAGTCAAAACTTCTTTCGGACAAAAAGCGGTGGCCGATCATCTTATTGATGATGTCGGAACTTCAGACTACGATGCCTTGGCCATCCCGGGAGGTTTTGAAGAATTTGGGTTTTACGATCAGGCATATGATGAAAGGTTTCTGTCGCTGGTCAGGGAATTTCATGCTCAGGATAAGCCCATAGCCGCGGTTTGTGTGGCTGCTCTTCCGGTAGGGAAAAGCGGCATCCTCAATGGGAAAAAAGGCACCACCTACAACCAAAACCCTCAAAGGCAGCAGGCTTTACGCGATTTTGGAGTGGATGTGTTACAAGAACCCGTTGTGGAAACGGATAAAGTCTTAACCTCCTGGAATCCCTCAACAGCCATGCCCGTGGCCTTCCTGCTGCTCGAAAAGCTCACATCGAAAGATAATGCAGATGAAGTGAGAAAGCTCATGGGGTTTAAATAGAGTGTGTCTATAAATTGCCAGAGTTTTAAAGAAAGCACCAAATGACAAATTTCAAAACCCAAATAAATTCTAAAAAGCAATATTTGAAAACCAAAACAAATCAGTATATTACTTACTTTATGCGCATTGGAATTTGTTGATTTAGTATTATTTGTTATTTGGGGCTTGTTATTTGGAATTTTATTATGAACAAAGGCAAAATTCTCTTCCGTCTATTCCTGATTCTTTTATCATTTGCGCTGCTGATCCTGCTCATTTTTGCCTTAACAGATGTTTATCCGGATGAGCGCATTGAAAAATACCGCTTTTTGTTTGGCATCGGTTTCCTTACGAGCTTTGGGTTTTTGAGAGAAAGCCTGAAAAAGGATAAAGAAGACCATCCGGAAGAATAAGCAAACCACATTTTTTCCCAGTAATCAGAGGAAATCATCTCAACCTGTTTGAGCTGTGTTCAATACTCTTATCATCCTTAATTCCTGAAAAAATCAGTACAGCAAAAACTTTAAGAATGATTGAAAAAATTTTGACAACCAGTGAAGTTTTTTAGTCATATTTAACTATCTTTGATAGATAACTTTAACATCCACGTCATGAAACTACATCACAAAAACCAATCAAAAAAGCTCTTAAGCCTTTGCTTACTGGCATTAATCGCATTTCTAACAACCAATCAAGTTCAATCGCAGGTTTGGATAGACAACAACGCCAAATGGACGTATGATTTCTGGAACATCGGGGTGGATGGCACCTACGAATTTGAGTACACCTCAGACACGATGATTTCCGGGAAATTGTGCCAGAAAATTGACGTAACCCGTCACAGGTACTTTACACATCCATTGGGGTATCCGGTTTACATAAAAACAATGGAAGACCCGAGGTTCACCTATGCTTCCGGCGATTCAGTCTTCCACTATTCAAACGGACAGTTTCATCTTCTCTACGATTTTTCTGCCTCCGTAGGAGATACGTGGACTGTAGACATAACCGATATTGGAGGCGAATGTAACGACACAGCAAAAGTAGTCGTTACAGCCACAGGCACCACTGAGATTAACGGCGATGAGTTGCGCACTATCACCCTCGAGCCGGCAACTGACAGTTACTTCTCCATTAGCTCCACTTGTGTGGAAAAATTTGGCTCTTTGCTCACCTCTTCCGCTGATATTGGTTTCGGGCCTTTTCCAGGATATCAGAATTGTGGAGGAACTACAATAGAATCGGATATTATGGAGTTCAGGTGTTTCTCTGATGTGGATTTCCCAGTATACAATAACTCGGACGTTGACTGCAACCATCTAACGGGTGTGGGGCATGATTACCTCCTTTTTGATCTTGATCAAAGAAAAGCTTTCGCCAGACCCGGAATGGCAGACACCGTTTACAGTATTGCTTTTGATACGGTATATGACCAGTACAACACGACCTGGTTCTATGATAATTTTAAAACATTTGGTGATTGGATAGAGGCTGATGAATGCGAATTCTGGGGCCCACCTGAATGCCTCTCGCTTAACCATCCTTCATGGCTGGGAGCTCCTGTAAAATATGACAACAACGGCCTCTATACTTTTTATAATCTGGATGAGGAGCCTGTCAACATCAATGTTGCGCTGCAAGTGGGAGACTCCGCACTGATTTATGAAGATTCGCAGCAGGCCATTTATATGAAAGCAATGGGCGAAGAATTGACAGAAATCCTTGGCATCACTGACACGGTGAAGAAGTTCGAAATACTGCATTACACTCCTGAAGGATCAATAATAAACTCTGATCTGCACCAGCATGAAATTGTGGTTGGCCAAACACTTGGACTC
>JAASSU010000151.1 GCA_021767705.1 Bacteroidota bacterium
GATGAAAGCCCACCAAAATAAAACAGCAAAAAAACTGGGACAGTTATTCTTTCAAAATTTCAGCTCCCCCAATCACGCTCGCATGGCTTAAAATTACCTATTTGACATTTGTTGCTAACACCTGCGATTAACCCTTTTTGGACAGCCTCTCTTTATTGCGCCTAGTAATCTTTTCTACCATACTTACGCTCCTCCAGAGCTTTTCACCGAAAAAGCTTGCAAGAAAAGAGTCCCGAAGGGACGGCAGTATGGTAGTAAATTCACGAAAACGAAGGATTTAGAGCCTCGGAGAGGCGACACTTCTTCCCAATATTTTCCATTTCGCAATCTATGTGTTGTCTCCAATCAACATAAATTGATTATTTTTGTTGTATTAATACAACGGTAGAATATGGAAAAGCTTCATAGATACTCAGATCTAAGGATAAATAATATACCACATAAATATACGCGCTATCTTTATGATGAAATTGCCTGGGATGACCGCCTTATTGGAATATTGGGCGCACGGGGAGTGGGAAAAACCACTCTCATGTTGCAGCATTTAAACCTTCATCACGGAATATCCGATGAAGCCATGTATATCTCTATGGATGACTTTTATTTTACAAAGCACTCCCTTTTTGACACTGTAGAAATGTTCTACCAAAATGGAGGGCGCTATCTTTATATTGATGAGGTTCATAAATATAAGGACTGGTCGTTAGAGCTAAAAAATGTTTATGATATCTTCCCGGAGCTGAAGATTGTTTTTTCCGGCTCCTCAGCACTTGAGTTGCACAAATCAAAAGGAGACCTCAGCAGGCGTGCAGCCATGTATCATCTTCATGAACTTTCTTTCAGGGAATATCTAAAAATACGCTTTCAGTTATTATTGCCTGCCTATCAACTCGATGATTTACTGAAGAATCACAGGCAAATTGCCTTACAAATAAGGAATGACATCGACAAAAGCATTCTTCCGCTATTTAATGATTACCTTGTTGAGGGTGCTTACCCTTTTGTGTTTGAAACCAGCGGGCGTTTCCACGACCGGCTTACCAACACTGTGAACACCATTATTGAAACGGATTTGTTGGCCATCGAGCATTTAAACTACTATACGGCTTACCGGCTGCGAAAAATAATCTCTATGGTGGCAGATAGCGCTCCATTTAAAGTGAATGTATCAGAGTTAAGCCGTAAAGCAGATATCAGTCGCGATGTGTTATTGCGATTGTTAAATGCCCTGAAGCGTGCAAACTTACTGATAGCTTTATATAATTCAGGGGCATCTACGGGTCACTTAACCAAACCAGAAAAACTCTATATCAATAATGCTTCTTTGCTGAATGCCTTAAGTACGGATATGAATAAAGGAACCATGCGGGAAACTTTCTTTGCTAATCAGATGACAATCAAGCATCAATTAAACGCTACCAAGCAAGGTGATTTTTTGGTGGATAACCGCCTGACTTTTGAAGTGGGAGGTAAAAACAAAACGATTAAGCAAGTCAAAGACATCCCTGATTCCTATGTGGCTGCTGATGACATTGAAACCGGCTCAGGGAATAAAATACCGCTTTGGTTGTTTGGGTTTCTTTATTAACGTTTCGCTCCTGATGGAGTTCTTTCTATTATACTTACGCTCCTGACGGAGCTTTTCACCGCAAATGTATGCCTGAAGAGAGTCCCGGAGGGACGACAGTATGGTTGTAAATTTACATATGGCGCAATGTCGGGAGCTTCGGAGAGGCGGAACATCTTCCAAATGTTTTTCATTTCACAATCCGTTTGTTTTGTTTCGCTCCTACCGGAGCTCTAACACTCTTTCGGTTGTGGTTTTTTTCTACCATACTATCGCTCCTGACGGAGCTTTCTCACGCGTAAAGGCAATCAATATAATTCGTGAGGCGAAGGCAAGAGACAGAAGCATTTCAAAAAAGAGTCCCGGAGGGACGACAGTATGGTAGATAATTTACAGGCGAAGCCTTAAAGCCTCGGAGAGGCGCCACACCTCATCGCGCTCATTATCTTTCCGATGATTTTTGCCTCGCTCCTAATGAAGCTCTTATTATATTACAACTGGACTTCTTTCTACCATACTTGCGCTCCTGCGGAACTTTTAATTTCTGAAGAATTCCATGGAAGGAGTCCCGAAGGGAAGCCAATATGGGTATTTGTATATCATCTTGAATAATGAATATCTTGCTGTACCTTTGCGGGATGGAAAAAGAGAATGTAACGCAAGATCTGGTTTCGGGATTGGAGCATGAGGAGTCGGTGGTTGTGGATGAAAATAAAACGGCTGCCGCCTATGGTTCGGGTGATATGAATGTGTATGCCACCCCGGCCATGGTTGCCCTGATGGAACAGGCCTGCATGAAACTGGTGGCTGAAAAACTTCCTGAAACACATTCAACGGTGGGCACATCGGTGGATATTAAGCATATCAAAGCCACACCTGTTAAGCAACATGTTCGCTGCAAAGCATTGCTCGAAAAGGCGGATGGCCCGAAACTGACTTTTAGGGTAGAGGCTTTTGATGAAGATGGTAAAATTGGCTTTGGGACCCACAAACGCTTTGTGGTCGAAAAAGAAACTTTCCTTAAAAACATCCTGAAATAAAAAATATGACTGAGTATACTGCAAAAACAATGGCCGGACTCGAGGAAGTGCTGGCAGAAGAACTCTCACAAGTTGGCGCCAGCCAAGTGAAAAAGGGGGTTCGTTCGGTTTCTTTTAAGGGAAGCCGCGAAACGATGTACCGCGCCAACTACGAATGCCGCACGGCCCTGAGGATATTAATGCCGCTTACCTCCTTCCGCATCAGCAATCAGGAACAGCTTTACACAAAAGTTTTTAAGATTGCCTGGGAGGATATCTTCGGGGTGGACCAGACTTTTGCTATCGATGGGTTTGTTCACGATTCTGTTTTCACACATTCGAAGTTTGTTGCACAAAGAGCCAAGGACGCCATTGCCGACCGGTTCAGGAAGAAATTCAACAAACGCCCCTCCGTCGATCCGAAAGAGGCGGATATCCGCATCAACATTCATATTTCTAAAAACCTGGTCACGGTGTCGCTCGACAGCTCGGGGGCATCATTGCACAAACGGGGCTACCGCAAGGAAACCGGCCCCGCACCTTTGAACGAAGTGTTGGCCGCCGGCATGATCAAACTCTCGGGATGGGATGCCCAATGTGACTTCTACGACCCTATGTGCGGCTCCGGAACACTGCTGATTGAGGCAGCCATGGTTGCACACCAGATTCCGGCGGGGTATTACAACACCGGGTTCAGCTTTCAAAACTGGAAAGACTTTGATGAGAAACTATGGAAAAACGTGAAGACGGCTGCCGACAATAAAATGCAGCAACCGGAAATTGGTTTTTATGGATCGGATGTTTCCTCGAAAGCGGTGGATATCTCGATAAGCAACGCTAAAAGCGCCGGACTGAATATGGATATGTCGATAAAGCGCAGAGATTTCTTTAAGCTGGAACCCGTAACAGAAAATGGAATCCTGATGACCAATCCGCCGTACGACGAGCGAATGGAAGAAGATGATATCATTGCCTTTTACCGTTTGATTGGAGATACGCTGAAAAATAATTTCCAGGGGTTTACCGCCTGGATCCTGTCAGGGAACCTGGAAGCAATAAAAAAACTGGGGCTAAAAACTTCAAGAAGGATTATTCTGTATAATGGCCCTATTGAGTCGCGTTTTGCTAAATACGAAATGTATAAGGGAACAAAAAGGTTCTAATTATTAATTTTCTTCCTTGTAAAGTTCACTACCATCAAAGATAACCCGAGGGTTATGGAGGGGACCAACAACTGGTTAAGCCGTTCATTTTCTTTACCAAATGGTTTTACATCTTTAAGGTACTCAGAAATGAACTGAACCACCATCGTATGCAGGTCTTTCTTGATGTGCGCATTCTTCTTACCATTGTAAGTGCCGCTCATTTCGAGCAGCGAGGAAAGCGTACTGAAATCACTGGCAAAATCCTGCTCCGTGGCCTTCACTTGCTCAAACAGCTTATCTTTGATGGCACTGAGCTCGTTTCGATTACTTATCAGGGTCTTTTTCCTCTTCATGATTTTTCAGTTCAAAAAGAATTCGGATTACCTTATTCATAAATGGGTTTTCAATCAATGGCTTTCTGAAAACAAACAGAATCAGGGTCACTGCCAGGTAAAACGCTGCTACCGCAGCAAACCCTACAGGAATTGATCTTACAGATTCACCAATCCAGAACGCCGCAGCCATAGAGGCGAACAAAAAAAAGATGCCAAAAAACACAAGCACCACGATATTTTTAAACAGCAGTGCCAATGCCTTGGCAAATCTTTCTGAGACCTCAAGCCGCATCAGCAGGATTCGCGAATTAATATAATCCTGTAATTTTTTAATCATATACGGCCGGATTTAGAAATTATTCTTTTCCTTTTACGGTATTCTTAACAGCCTCTTTTTCCTTGTTGATGAGGTCTTTTACATTGGTCAACAGTTCTTCTGACTGCTTTGAGAGATTTTCGCGGGTTTCTTTTCCGCTTGCAGGAGCAATTAAAATTCCGGTTACAACACCAATAGCTGCGCCAGCTAAAACTCCAACTAAAACATTTCCACCATTCGACATAATTTTAAATTTTTAAAGGTTCAACAAATTATTTGATTATTTACTATATCACTTCTTTTAATATCTTTATAAGATAACGGGATAGCCTAATAATTGTTCAAAATTCTCACAACACATTAGTTTGACTTTCGCGTTAATGAGATTTAAATGCAAATATACATAATCATTAAACAATAAGCAAGTATTTTTAATATTTTTTAAGAAAAGGTTAATAATAGATTCATATTGAATCACTTATGTAAATTTTTTCAGGAAATAGAGTATTGATTTACAACCCATTAAAAATATGATGATGGGGTTAGTATTGTAAATACTTCATTCACAGTATATTTACAACTACTCTTCTTCAAACTCAGATGTAAAGTGAAAATTGATATCAGGATATTTTTCCTGGGCCATTTGGAGAGCAAAAGCCGATTCAGCTAAAAATACATCACGCCCCCATTTATCTTTCGCTAACTGGTTGGATTTTCTGGTTTTGAAATCTTCGAGCTGCTCCTTGTTTTTACTGGTAAACCAGCAGGTTTTGTACAGGGTGATCGGCTCATAGCGTGCCGAAGCTCCATATTCATGCAGCAGGCGATACTGGATAACCTCAAACTGCAACTGCCCCACCGTACCAATAATTTTTCGTCCGGTTTTGCGGCCTTTGAATAGCTGCGCCACCCCTTCATCCATCAACTGATCAATTCCCTTATCCAATTGCTTGTACTTCATGGGATCAGAATTGACAATGTACTTAAACATTTCCGGAGAGAATGAAGGCATTCCTTTAAAGTTTAAGTCTTCGCCTTCGGTAATAGTATCCCCGATTTTAAAGTTCCCCGTATCGTGTATCCCCACAATATCCCCGGGATACGCCTCCTCGACGATGCTTTGCTTTGAGGCCATAAAAGAAGTGGGGCTGGAGAACTTGAGCTTCTTTTGCAACCTGACGTGATGATAAAACGTATTGCGCTTAAAAACCCCGGAGGTCACCCTCACAAACGCAATCCGGTCGCGATGGTTGGGATCCATATTGGCGTGGATCTTGAAAACAAATCCTGTAAAAGGCTTCTCTTCAGGATGAACATCCCGCTCTTCAGCAGCCCTGACCAGGGGTGCCGGAGAGATATCGAGGAAACAATCGAGCAGCTCGCGTACACCAAAGTTATGCAAGGCACTGCCAAAGAACACCGGCGTAATCTGCGCTTCGAGATACTTTTCTGAATCGAAGGGAGGATAAACCTCATTGATCAGCTCCAGCTCGTCGCGAAGGGTTTGGGCATCCTCTTCTCCAATATACTCATCCAACTGCGGATCATCAATATTATCAAAAGTAATGGATTCTGTAACTGTCTGCTTGCTGGGTGTAAAAAGCTGGAGGTTACGTTCATAGAGGTTATACACTCCCTTAAACTTATCGCCCATATTTATCGGCCAGCTTAAGGGCCGCACCTTGAGGCCGAGCTTTTCTTCAATCTCATCCAGCAGTTCGAAAGCATCCTTCCCGAGGCGGTCGAGCTTGTTCACAAAGACAATCACGGGCGTATCGCGCATCCGGCAGACTTTCACCAGCTTTTCGGTCTGCGACTCCACCCCTTTCGCCACGTCAATCACTACAATGGCACTGTCAACAGCGGTAAGCGTACGGTAGGTGTCTTCAGAAAAGTCCTGGTGGCCAGGGGTGTCAAGGATATTAATCTGCTTATCGCGATACTCAAACCCCATCACGGAAGTGGCTACAGAGATACCACGCTGCCGCTCGATTTCCATAAAGTCGGAAGTGGCCGTTTTGCGGATCTTGTTGTTCTTCACCGCTCCGGCCACCTGGATAGCGCCTCCGTAAAGCAAAAGCTTTTCGGTGAGTGTGGTCTTACCCGCATCGGGGTGACTGATTACTGCGAAGGTACGGCGTTTATTTATCTCGTTTTTTAAGCTCATATTCCACCTTTTCTGAATGAAGGTGCAAAATTAACACATATTTTAAGATGAGCATAGCAGAGTTATATCCTGTTAAAGAAGGCCTTTTTCCTTACCTTTGTTTTATCCAAACACCTGGTGAAACATCGTGTTTCGCAGCATTAAAAGGAGTTGACCAAATGAAGCCACAGGTTCTTTTTGTTGAAGTGTTGTTGCCCTTGCCGGTGCAGGGCACCTATACCTACCGTGTTCCTGCCGCGGCGATGGATCAAATGTTAGAGGGCATCAGGGTAGCAGTGCAGTTTGGCAAAAAGAAAATTTACACCGGACTGGTGGTGGATATTCATGATCGCATCCCGCAAAACTTCCAGCCAAAGTACATTCTGTCGGTGGTTGATGAAACCCCCATCGTAAACCATAGCCAACTGCAATTCTGGAAATGGCTGGCCACCTATTACATGTCTACGGCCGGAGAAGTAATGAATGCAGCCCTGCCTTCAGCACTGAAGCTGGCCGGCGAAACCCAGATTGTATTACATCCCGAAGCTAAAGAACACGAACAGCACCTTAACGAGAAAGAGTTTCTGATTGCCGATGCCCTTCAGGTTCAGGATACACTCACACTCACGGAGGCCTCCAATATCGTGGAGCAAAAGAAAATTATGCCTCTGATCAAGACCCTGATCGAAAAAAAGGTGGTTTTGTTGAAAGAGGAGCTGGAAGACAGTTACAAGCCTAAAAAGGAAAAATATATTGCTTTGCGCGATGCCTACAGGGATGAAAAAAAGATGGGCCAACTGTTTGATGAGCTTGAAAAGCGGGCCTTTAAGCAACTGGAAATCCTGATGAGCTTTATCAAGCTTTCCGAATATTACAGCGAAACCCCAAAGCCGGCCATCCGGAAGAAAGTGCTGCTCAACACGGCGCACGCCACCGACGCCCCTTTGAAGGCACTCGTGGAAAAGGAGGTGCTTACGGTTTTTGAGCAATCGGAAAGCCGCTTTAAAAAATACAGCTCCCAGGCCAATGCCGGGGATATCCTGTTTACCAAAGGGCAACAGGCCGCGCTGGAGAATATCAAAAGATACTTCTCAGAAGGAAAGACCGTTTTACTGCATGGGGTAACGGGCAGCGGTAAAACAGAAATTTACATCAAGCTGATTCAGGAAGCACTCGACAACGGCAAGCAGGTGCTTTACCTTCTTCCTGAGATTGC
>JAASSU010000152.1 GCA_021767705.1 Bacteroidota bacterium
ATTCTGGTAGGGTTTATTAACACCTTGGCGGGAAGTGGCTCCGTTATCAGTCTTCCGCTACTTATTTTTCTGGGCCTTCCGGCGAATGTGGCCAACGGCACCAACCGGGTTTCCATCCTTTTACAGAATATTGTGGGCGTGGGTTCCTTTTACAGAAAGGGCAAGCTGGATACCGGCCATGGCTGGATACCTTCGATAGCGGCCGTGGTAGGCGCGCTGGTAGGTGCCAATATCGCTGCCGACCTCAACGAAGAAGCCATGGAAAAAGCTATCGGGGTTTTGATGGTGGTGATGTTTTTCGTGATCCTCTACAAGCCTGATCGCTGGATTAAAGAAAAGACCGAAATCAAATCACAAAAAACCTGGATACAAGTCATCGTCTTTTTTCTTGTCGGACTCTATGGTGGGTTTGTGCAGGCGGGGGTAGGTATCTTTTTGCTGGCCGCTTTGGTGCTCAATGCCGGATATGACCTCGTGAAAGCGAATGCGCTGAAACTTCTGATTGTGTTGATTTACACCCCCTTTGCGCTGGCCGTTTTCATTTTTAATGACCAGGTTTGGTGGAGCTACGGACTGATGCTGGGTGCCGGAAGCATGACAGGTGCTTTCCTGGCAACAAAATTCGCCCTGCACTGGGGACCCAAATACATCCGCTACATCCTTCTGGTAATGATTGTGGTTTCTGCCCTGAAGCTTTTTGGAGCTTTTGAGTTTATTGGGAAGTATTTTGGTTTTTAGGTTTAGTAAGTTAGTAAGTTTCTAAGTTTAATATGTTTCTAGACTTGGATTGGATTCTGTGATTAAAGAAGAATCTCAGGATACCGGATCAGGGATAAACACCTCTGTAAGATCGACTTTCAACTCCCCGTCAAAAACATCCACCGGGATTTTGTCGTCGCCGGCAAAAATTCCCCGGAATTGATATTTTCCATTTTCATCCAGCACAAACACGTTGACGTTCTCATCATTCGGGTTGACAATCCAGTATTCTTTTACGCCATGTTTTTCATACAAATCAAACTTTTCCTTGACATCGCGCTTGGCATGCTGCGCTGAAACAATTTCGATAATAAAATCGGGGGCACCCAAACAGCCCTTGTCATCGAGTTTTGACAAATCACACACCACATAAATATCTGGCTGTACGACCGTGTATATGTCTTTGTCGTTTTTATCCTTCCCGTTTTTGGGGAGGCGGACATCAGAAGGAGCATGATAAACTTTACAACCTTTATTGAAAACAAAATTACCCAGTACTCTTGTAAAATTAACAGAAAGATCCTGATGCTTCCTTGATGGGGCCGGAGTCATCAGTTTCACAATCCCATTTATCAATTCCCTGCGCACATCATCCATCCAGGTCAGGTAATCTGCGTAGGTGTACCGCTTGTTCATATCAAGATTCAAAGTGCTCATTATTTAACCCTTTTTCACAAAGTTAATTGATTTTTTGGTTTAGGGCAATGAGTAGAATTACGCTTGTTTGTCAGGAATAAAGACTTCGGTAAGATCTACTTTCAACTCACCATCAAAAACATCCACCGGGATTTTGTCGTCGCCGGCAAAAATTCCCCGAAACTGGTATTTTCCATTTTCATCCAGCACAAAAACGTTGACATTCTCATCATTAGGATTGACAATCCAGTATTCTTTTACGCCATGTTTTTCATACAAATCAAACTTTTCCTTGACATCGCGCTTGGCATGCTGCGCTGAAACAATTTCGATAATAAAATCGGGGGATCCCAAACAGCCCTTCTCATCGAGTTTTGACAAATCACACACCACATAAATATCCGGTTGTACTACTGTGTATATGTCTTTGTCGTTTTTATCCTTCCCGTTTTTGGGGAGGCGGACATCAGAAGGAGCAGAGAACCCCCTGCAATTTCTTCCCACCAGAAAATTGCCGACAATCCGTGTAATATTAAAAGAAGTTTCCTGATGTTTTCGTGCCGGAGCGGGTGTCATCAGTTTCACAAAACCATTGATAAGTTCCCTGCGCACATCATCCATCCAGGTCAGGTAATCTGCGTAGGTGTACCGCTTGTTCATATCAAGATTCAAAGTGCTCATAGCTCACATGTTTTCCACAAAGTTAATTGATTTTGTGAATTTTAGCAATGCGCAAAACGACTGCTAAACATACTGTTCACCAATCAGGTGGCCATGGGCTGTGGCATAGATGATGCTTCGGGTGGCCCCGGAACAGTCGCCAATAAACTGCAGGTTCTGGAACTTCTGGTTGTCGAGCTTGTTAGAATAGAATTTGATTTCGGGGGCATACACCAGGTTATCCGGACTGGCCACGCCGGGAACCACTTTGTCGAGGTTATCAATAAAATCGATGATGCTTTCGATGATTCTTCGGGGGAAAGCCAGGTTTACATCACCCATGATAAAGTTCTTATCAGGCAAGGTGGGGTCAACGCGGTAAAGATTCTTGGTCCGCTTGGATTTTTTGAAATGGTCATAGGTTTGCAGAATCACCTTCCCTTCTCCGGCCAGGATATTGGCCATCTTGGCGATATGAGAGCCATAGCCGATCGGGTCGTTAAACGGCTCGGTGAGCTTCACGGTGGTCAGGATAGCGAAGTTGGTGTTGCGGCTTTTCTCGCGCATTTTGGCATGGCCATTTACCGTCACAAAATCGCCATAGTTTTCCGTCACCACATACCCGGAAGGGTTGTTGCAAAAGGTCCGCACCATATAGCCGGTCTTGCTCTTGTACTTCACCTTGAACTCATACATCTCTTTGTTAAGCTCATCCACAATATGATCGGGCAATTCATAGCGAATACCCAAGTCGACCCTTGTGTTATCCAGCACCAGTTGCGGATATTTGGAAATCATGTTGTTGACCAGCTTATGCCCGCTGCGTCCCACAGATACCACTGCCCTGTCGAAGCTGTAATCCTTTTCATTATTTATAACCACATCATTATCGTTAACCTGAACATCGATAATCTGGTGATCGAAGTGAAAGTGAATATTCTTGTGGCTCTTAAAATCCTCAAAAATATTGTACAACACTTCTTTCAGTTGGTCCGTTCCTATGTGGAAAAACTCGGAAGAAACGGGTTGGAATCCGTGCTCATAAAAGCGTTTGTACCAATCGCTGTTGTTGAAAGAATGTCCCCGCTCGATGGTTTGTGTATTGGTTTTGTTTATCCAGAAATCAACCAGCTTACGCTGAAGCTCGATGTCAATATCAATATCGCCACCCATGTCCTTCGAAATAAAAAGTTTTCCGTCGGCCCTGATTCCGGATATACTCGACGAATAAATGTCTTTGCTTTTTTCGAAGACATGTATCTCATGATCCGTATTCTTCACTCTCTCAATAAAACCGATGGCGGCGGCGCCAAAACCTATCACAGCAATTTTCATAACATTCTCATTTATAAACCCATCCCGCTGTAGCGGAAAAAGCCAGCCAAAGGTAAAAAATAATGTTGCGATGGTTTTCTGACAGAAGGGAAATTTTTTATGCCCAATAAAGAATCCTGAAAAGGAATCATCATTTTCCGATAAAAATGAAAAAGTGAATTACAGATTAAATAGATTTCTCACCGCCTCAGGCGGATACCAATGACAACTTTTTGTTATGCTTTGACTATAAGCTTTTAACATTTTAGACAATTGCCGGAGGCCGACAGGTCTCATTATTGTACTTTTGGCTTGACCCAAAAGTACCAAAATCCCGAAAGCTTTCGGGAAGGCTGACGAGGGCATGTCGGCAAAAGCTACGCAGGAAATTATCCACGCCATTCGAGCCGTTCACTGGTGGATTAGTAGTGCTTTTAATTGTTAGGCTTTGTAAGTTTCTGATTAATATTCTGCCGGTTCACTCGCGAATGGCTACCACACAGGCTCACGCAATAATTCCCTGCTTGTTTTGCGAGCCATACCCTCGTAGGCCGGGAGTACGTAATCGAAAGCATTTTGTTTTCTGGCCAAACAACAAAGAATCACAATTTATAGTTGTCATGATTTAATGTATGCGATTCTTTGATCTTATTCCTCCAAAAGACCTTGATCTTTATGGTTAGGTGAAAAAAGGATTGAGAATAAGGTCGGAGCAATGCTACTTTCGTATTACTTTTATAAAATCTTGGGCGAAACGATTGCCGTATATAATTTTGCCGGGATTTTTCGTTTATAAACCAGTATCAAAAAACTAAAAAAATGATAAAACACCTGAATGCTTTTCTGATTATGGTTGTCGGGATGTTGCTTTTGTCATCTTGTGCAAAAGACAAAAATGACACGCCGAACCTTCCGGGATATAAGATTATTGAATATGGCGATATTTCGGAGAACACCGAAAAACCCAGTTTTATCAATATCATGTTCCAGGTAACGGATATGCAGGGCAATGGAGTCTCCACCCTTACCACCAACGACTTTGCAGTGCTGGAGAATGAAAACCCGGTTTCCCCTACGGAGTCGGCGATGCAAATCAGAAAGCAGGACGTGGTGCCCTACAGCCTGAAAACGGTGCTACTCATCGACAACAGCTACAGTGTGGGCGATAAGCTGTCGGAGATTAAAAATGCCGCCAAATCGTTAGTGCTAGACAAACTCCCCAACCAGGAATTTGCCATCGTTGTTTTTAGCGAGAACCCGGTGCTTTTGCAGGACTTCACTTCCGACATTCAGTTGCTTACTTCCACCATCGATGATATCGACCTGGGCTTTGCCACTACGAACCTTTACGGCTCCATTGTGGAGAGCGTAAATATGTGGGAAGATTTTTATGAAACCGACCAGATTCAGCAGGGCTTTTTGATTGGCTTTACGGATGGCAGCGACACGCAGGCTTCCTCCACCCTCGAAGAAGCCCTGGCTGCGCGCGGACAAAAGCGGGTTTACATGGTTGGCCTGGGCAGCGAAATTGAGCCTTCAGTGCTTGAAGACCTCGGAAATGCGGGCTCCTACTCCATCGACAATGTGTCGGAGCTGGCCGATAAGTTTGCCGAAATTCAGGAAGACATGGCCGGATTTGCAAACAGTTTTTACTGGATGAACTACATGACGCCCAAGCGTGGCGACAACGAACATACGCTGAAGCTTTACATCAAGGACAACAGCAACACCGGCGAAGACAGCTACATTGAAGATACGTTTAACAGCGCCGGATTCTACTCTGTGGAGCAGGGCCTCTACATTAACGCCAGCGAGTCGAACCCCTACGGAGTGGAGCAGCTCGAAATGGGCGAAGGTGATACGCTGATGCTGGAAGCAGTAACTTACCTGGGGCAGAACCCGCCCTCCTACAGATGGTCGGTTGACGATAATACGATTGTTTCGATTCATGAGACCGATGATCCGGGAAATTATAACGTAGAGATTGTTGCTGAGGGAATAGCCGGAGACCAGGCCCAGGTCTCGGTATCCGACTTATCTAACGGGCTTCAAAGCTCGTTGACCATCAGTATCGTGGAAAGCACTGGAACCACGCAGGGACTTGTAGCTTACTATGACTTTACGGATGGCAGCACCAACGACGACTGGGGCAATCACGACGGAAACAACAACGGTGCGGAGCCTGCCACCGACAGCCAGGGCAACGCTGATGAAGCACTTGCCTTTTCAGGCTTCGATTACGTCTCTGTACAGCCTTCACCTCTGAATACCGGGGCAAAAACCATTAGCCTGTTCGTAAAGTTTGAGGAAAATGACCACCGCCAGGTGCTGGTAACCAACACTACCGACAGCCAGACCGGAGACAACGGGTTCCAGGTAGTAAAAACCGCTTCGAATACCTTGCAGTTTATGGTGGGTAATGGTGCTTCGAATGGATATTTTATCTCCGCACAAACCAGCCTGGAAATCACCGACAGCGAGTGGCATCATGTGGCGATGACCTTTACGGGAAACAGCCTGCAAGGCTATGTTGACGGTGTTCAGCGCTGCTCTTCATCGAGCACCAGCGGAGCTGAAGGGTCCTCCTCATTGGCACTGCGCTTTGGCGGGCCACACGAACCTATAAACACATTCCTGAATGGTTCCTTAGATGAAATCAAGCTTTTCGACAGGGCTTTATCGGCCAGCGAAGTGGAAGAGCTGGGAGCGCTATAAAGAAGGATTTTTCTAAAAATGCCTCAATCGGATTCTGGTTGGGGCTTTTTTGTTACTGTCCTGTAAACTTGTCCAGCAACTCCATATCATCCACTTCCAAAGCAATATCCGCGGCAGCGAAATTTTCCCTGATATGACTTTCGGAGGTCGCTTTAACGATGGTGGCTTGTTGTGGCTTGTTGAGCAGCCAGGCCAGAGCCAGTTGGTTTGGCGTGCAATTGTATTTTTCCGACAACTTTTGCAGGATCTCGTTTTCCTCGCTAAGCTCTCCTTTTACCAATGGCCGCCACGCCATTACCAGGATGTTGTTTTTAAGACAGTATGGAATAATCTCCTTTTCCATATCCCGGTTAAAAACACCACTGTTACGGGTTTGCAGGTTGTATTCTATCTGGTTGGCCACAACCGGGTGTTTCGCATACTGCCGCGCTTCTTCCATCTGTTCCACATTGAAATTACTGACACCGTAACGCTGTATTTTTCCGTTGGCAACCAACTCGTCCAGTGCTTTAAACGTTTCTTTAACAGGAATATCAGGATTTGGATGATGCACCAGGTACAAGTCAAGGTAATCGGTACCGAGCCGTTCCAGACTGCCATCGCAAGCCTTATGGACATCCGCGTAAGCGAGATTTTCTTTGCGCACCTTGCTGGTGATAAAAAACGCATTGCGCTGCACATCCTTAATCGCCTGTGCCACAATGGTTTCGGTGTGGCCATTGCCGTACATTTCCGCGGTGTCGATATGGGTAAAACCCACCTCAACAGCGGTTTTTATTGCTCTGATAAATCGCTCATCCTGCGAATCGTCTTTTTCCATGCGGCCACCCATTTCCCAGGTACCGAAACCGAGGGCGGGCAAGCTCGCTCCATCATTTAAAATTACATGTTTCATCATTTCATTAGCTTGATCCTGCTGCTGCTGTTGACGCCGCGGTGCTGGCCACCACCGCCGCCATGATGGCTGCTTGCATCTCTTGTATCGACTGGCTGACGGAAGAAGAAATGGCTCCTTCCTTTATTAGCGTCTTCACTTTCTTTTTGGCCTGCCGGCGTTCTTTGCGATCAGAAAAGATATTCTTGAAAGCTCCCGACACCATTGCCATAGCTATCAGATTTGCCTCCTGATCCTCAAAATCCTTCTTCTGAATAATCGTTTTTCTAAGGTGACTGGCTATCGCCTCCTTTTCCTTTGTTTTTATCACCGGATGAAGCTGATAGGGAATAAAAAGGAATTTCTTTTGCTCCTGTCTAAGGTAATGCTTTTGATAGAGCATGTCTCTGATTGGCTTTCTGATTTTATGCGCCTTATTATTCAGGTATGAAACCCAGGTCTTAATTTTCTTATTTTTTTTGGCATGCGATAGCTTTTCAAGCACAAAATCCAGTGCCGGATCACTTATTGGCTTGTGGTTATTTACTTTCAGGCGTTTTTCTTCAATAGCAATGCGCTCATGCCCTACCAATTCAAAGAGGCAGGCGCCGATAAGCCCGAAGCTCATATGATCCACATTCGAACGGCCATCTTTTTCCCTGACCGATAAGAGGTAAAGAATTTCCTTA
>JAASSU010000153.1 GCA_021767705.1 Bacteroidota bacterium
ATTGAAATCGTAGAGCATGATGCGCTGCTTATCCGACTCAAAACCGGGGGTTTCCATACTCCAGAAAAGCAGTTTCGAACCATCGGGAGAAAATACCGGGGCTTTGTCATATCCCTCGAAGCCCTCTGCTGTGAGTGTTTTGGTGGTGCCTTTGTTTAAATCGTAGAGGTAAATTTCTGAGTTGGTGCTTTCGCTGTATTCCTTTCCGGTGAGCTTCTTGCAGGTGTAAGCAATGGTCTTGCTGTCAGGACTCCAGGCTATCTCTTCCATGCCTCCCCAAGGCTGCGTTGGCGCGTCGTAGCGCTCGCCTTTCATAATATCAAAACCTTCTGATACTTTCCCGTCATTGTAGTCGGCAACAAAAATATGGCTGTACTTAAAGTCGTGCCAATGATCCCAGTGGCGGTACATCAGGTCATCGATGATACGTGCTTCAGCTTGCGGCAAGTCTGGATGAACATCATTCGCTGTCTCATCCAGCTTTACCTCTTTCGTGTACAACACCTTACTCATATCCGGGGCATAAGAAAAGCCCGTAATCCCTCCATCAATAAAAGAAACCTGCTTTTTGTCAGAGCCGTCAGGGTTCATTTCCCAGAGCTGCGGGGCTCCGCTTTCTGTAGCGATAAAACCAATTTTTTTCCCATCGGGACGCCATACCGCATTGTATTCATATCCGCTAAAAGCGGTGATTTTTTTCGTCTCCGGTGATTCGAGGTCGAGAAGAAAAAGGTCGCGCGAACCTGCATTTTCCTCCAGCTCGTAATTCGAAACCCCATACACTACTTTACTGCCATCGGGCGAAACCGAAACGCCGCCCAACCGGCCCAGCTTCCATAATTTCTCTGCTGTCAGCACATCATCCTGTGCCAAAACAGGAAAAACAAAGCCCAAAGCCAAAGCGAAAATCAATACATTTTTTAATTTCATAATACGTTGTTTTATAAGTTTTTAATTTTAATTGTTGATACTTTACTTTTATTCAATTCTTAATTGAGTTGATCTTTTTATATCTTAGATGCGCTAAGTAAGCAACCATCAAAATTACTTAAAATTGGAGCGTTTCAAAAAATTTCAGGAAAAACTGTTAGATTACAGGCGGCGGCGTTTGTCAGATTATTTTTCTCCCGGGAAACCGGAGAACACTAAAATCCTGATTGTTGATGATGAAAAGATTCATCAGCTCACGCTCAGTGCCCACCTGAAACAACTCGGGTACAGCCCCGACATTGCCAACAACGGATGGGAAGCCCTTGCGATGTTTAGTTCCACAAATTACGATTTGGTTTTTATGGATGTGGAAATGCCGATGCTTGATGGCATTGAAGCCACCCGTAAAATCATGGACAACAACCATCCGCAGCCGGTGATTATAGGTTATACTACGCTCAGCACCATCAATTGCAAAGAGTTGTGCGCAGAAGCAGGCATGGCCATGGTAATAAAAAAACCCGCAAAAAAGAACGACATCAAATATTTACTTGAAGAGTTTTATAAACATTCTTACTCTTTTAAACGTTAGCTGCCAAATTTTTTATTTAACAAAAGATTTTGAATCATGGAAAATGCTGAAAAGTACTTAGATCTCATTTACTCTTGGTTGATCGAAAATGGAATCAGCCTCATCACCGGAATTCTTTTACTCGTTGCCGGGCTGTGGATAATTGCTATTGTTACCCGATGGTTCAACAAACTGATGGAAAAACGCGACCTTAACCCTTCGTTGCGCCCATTCCTTAAAAGCCTTTTTAATGTCACGCTGAAAATCCTGCTGGTCATCACCGTCATGTCGATGGTGGGTATACAAATGACCTCCTTTATCGCCATTCTTGGTGCCGCGGGCCTTGCTATTGGTATGGCCTTATCGGGAACACTGCAAAACTTCGCCGGGGGGATCATCATCCTTATCCTGAAACCTTTTAAGGTGGGCGATTACATTACTGCCGGAGGCCACAGCGGCACGGTGCATGAAATCCAGATTTTCAACACGATTTTAAAATCCATTGATAATAAAACTATTATTTTACCTAATGGCTCCATTGCCAACAACTCAATCATCAATTTCTCGGCTGAAGCAACACGACGGGTCGACCTGGAATTTGGAATTGGTTACGGCGATGACATCGACAAAGCCAAAGAAATTTTGTGGAACATTATCAACAACGATGAACGGATCCTGAAAGATCCTGAACCCCTCATAGCTGTCAAAGAACTCGCCAACAGCTCGGTGAATATCGCCGTACGTGTTTGGGTGAAGTCAGAAAACTACTGGCCCTATTTTTGGGATATCCACGAAAGGGTGAAGAAAGAGTTTGATAAGAATGGCGTCTCTATCCCATTCCCGCAAACCGATGTTCATCTGTACAAAACGGAAGAGTAAAATAGTTGATTAGTAGAATAGTAATTATTACAAAGCTTGTTTGCTAATTCTCTGTGAAACTCTGTGTATACTTTGAGAACCTCAGTGTTAAAGCTATTTCACAGAGGGACAAAGAGAAGCACAGTGTTTCTCAAAAGCTGCAATAACGAAATTTGAATAACTTTAATTTGATGTTATAAACTGTCGTTTCAGTATAGAAAACAGAGCCAAGTTATCTCAAATATTAGGAATAAATAAACTGATAAAACCATTCAGGAAAACAAAAACTGCAAAATGAAACAGATCATAGCAATCGCAACACTCGTGTTATTCAGCCTGGGGCTGAGTGCACAAACCGAAAAGGACACTACATGGAAATCAGGAACCAGCGGAACGATAACTTTCTCGCAGGTAGCCCTGAGTAACTGGGCTGCCGGTGGTGAAAACTCTTACTCTGCCGACGGACAGTTTAACTTCTTTGCTAACTACAAGAAGAATAAAACCTCTTGGGCCAACACGCTCGACCTGGCCTACGGACTGGTAAAAATTCAGGATGATGACCTGAAAAAGGCAAACGACCAGATTAATTTCGAGAGTAAGCTGGGCTACGATGCAGGAAAAATGTGGTACTACTCCTTAATGTTTAATTTCCGTACGCAATTTACGGAGGGGTATAATTACGACAATGCGCCCAGAACGCTCATTTCCGACTTCATGGCCCCGGCTTACATGACACTGTCGGTGGGTATGGACCATCAGCCCAACGAACACATTTCGGTGTTTTTGTCGCCACTATCGGGTAAAACCACCATCGTTAACAACGACTCCTTGTCCGAAGCCGGGGCGTTTGGCGTATCGCCGGGCAACAGTGCTTTTCATGAATATGGTGCCATGGTTAAAATCAAGTATAACCGCGATATCATGAAAAACATCAACTTCTCCACCAAGGCCGACTTTTTCAGCGCTTACAATAACAATCCGGAGAATATTGATGTGAACTGGGAAATGGCTATCAATATGAAGGTCAACAAGTATTTTACCACACAAATACGCACCCACCTGATTTACGACCACGACACAAAAATCGCCAATGACCCCGGAAACCTGGCTCCAAGAGTGCAGTTCAAAGAAGCTTTTGGATTTGGGATAGCTTACAGTTTTCCTGAGAAAGAATAGTATTTAACTTGATTGTTCAATGATTAGTTTAACCCTTGCCAGGGTTTGCTGGGCGGCGGGAGGTTATCATTTCCACGGGTTTTCACCCATGGTTAATGCCGTTTATCCACTTTGTGGATTTTTTCAATATTTCATGATTGCTGTGTCCAATTATCAAAGTAGTTTGTTTCCCATTTGATCCCAAAAGTTTTCGTGATTGAAAATTGTGCATTATTTGTATTTTGGGATTTGGATTTTGTGGTTTTCTGTCAAATTTTACACGATTATAATTAATAAGGTATTAAAGAGGGCACCCCCAATAAAGGGCAAACAAAAAGGGAGGCCCTCACCTCCCTTTTACCCATGAAACTAACTACTAACCACCTCATTTCTAAGATTGGCGACAAATTTTACTTTGTCACTTATGTATGCCTAAGTAAGGTTTACTTTTTACATACTTCCATGCTTATCATAAAGCGGCTGCAAAAATAGGAAAATTTATCCATCCCTGCATCGTAATATCAATAAAATTTTTAAAACCCTACAATAGCCTGGAAACAAGAAAGCAATGTTTCACAACTTACTCAATTCTCGCACTGATGGTGCGAGAATTTACAAATCTGCAACCAATGGCTGCAGATTTGTTTGGCCTGCCAAAAGAAAAGCCTTTTTAACGAATATCATCAAAATCCCAGCGAATATCACGAAAATCCCAGCGAATGATCAAAAACCCGGCATTTTAAATTTATTCATTTTACCTTTGGATGTTCATGGTAAGTATATTTGGAATAAATTCTGTTTTGCTGAGGTGCTTATATACACCAGCACCTTACCAAACTAAAAAGCAAATGAACCAATAATTTCTTATGAAAAGAATTCGACTTTTGAAGATATCCTTTAACGCTTTGATAAAAAGTTATGAAATACCTGCTTTCAGAGGGGCTGTTGCAGAAAAAGCCGGAAATAAAAGTGTCTTGTTTCATAATCACGACAAAAACGGTTTTAATTATCGCTATCCACTTATACAATATAAATCCTTGAGGCAACATCCGGTTTTATTATGTATTGATGAAGGGGTTGACGAAATTCATCACTTCTTTCAATCTAAAGAATGGGATATCAGCATCAGTGGCCGAAGACTGGACATGTCTATCGAAAACATGAACCTGAACACCTTTACCATGCAGGTTTGGGACAAGCAATGGCACTACAGCATCCATAACTGGATAGCTTTGAATCAGAAAAATGTGAGTGTTTATAACGACAAACCCACAGAAAAAGATAAACAAGAATATTTAGAGAGAATATTAACCGGAAATATCTTAAGCTTTGCGAAAGGAATAAACTGGACTGTTGACAAACAAATAACCACCAAAATTCAAAAGGTGCGGAATGTAAGCACCGTAAACCTGAAAGGAAATAAGCTTTTGGGGTTTCACCTGGATTTTAGCAGCAATGTATTCCTGCCAAATCATATCGGATTAGGCAAAGGCGTAAGCCATGGATATGGCATCATTACAATGAAAAAGAATTAAACTAACAACTATGGACAATCAGGATAAACAGCGCAACAAAATCTACCTTGCTGCATTACTGCATGACATCGGGAAGTTTTATCAGCGGGCGAGCGGGAATGCGAATGACAGCGACAGTAATTTATCGGAGCAATCGAAAAGAATTGAGGATTATATCTGCCCAAAAGACCCAAAGTGCCAGCGAAAAACGCATAAACATGTTTTATGGACCAATCAGTTTCTGGAAAAGAATAATAAATTGAAAAATGTCAAAGATCAGGGAGAACAAATCTTCAAAGTAAATCCATGGGAGCCTGACAAACTTTATGAAGATAACCTTACCAACTTGGCATCAAATCACCATAAGCCGCAAAGTGCATTGCAAAAAATTGTGCAAATGGCGGATTGGTGGAGTGCTGGTATGGATAGA
Organism: Bacteroidota bacterium; assembly: GCA_021767705.1. Classification (GTDB taxonomy): domain Bacteria; phylum Bacteroidota; class Bacteroidia; order Bacteroidales; family JAIPAH01; genus JAIPAH01. Next base: position 5,459 of record JAASSU010000153.1, read on the forward strand.
GTTGGTAAAGGGGAAGATGATAAAGAAGAACTGAATCACCACGAGCTAAAATTTTCAGATTTCAGAAGCATTCCTTTATTTTCGGTGTTTAACAGCCTAAAGGTAAATGAAAACAGAAGTGCTGATCCGAACGTGGCTTTTGGATTGAAGACTTTAGGACTTAACCGTGAAAGCATTTTCCCGGAAAGTTTGAAACAGGAAGATGTCAAAAGCCTGAAAGGCCAATATCAAGAATTATGGAGGGATTTTGAAACTGAATTTGAAGGGCTGCCCTCGGACAGCTTCAGCGGGCTAGAAGAGAGTCTTTTCTATCTCTTAAGAAAATATACCTGGAGCATCCCTTCTAACACCATGGATATGGCTAATGTCAGCCTGTTTGACCACTTGAAAACGACCGCCGCCATAGCCGATTGCCTATATTTGGCATCTGAGAATGAAGCTTTGAAGGATACTTTCGATTTTTCAAAGCAATACGATTATCTTGCAGAAGGCAGTTTTCCGCTTATGATGGTAGGGGTTGATATTTCAGGTATACAAAGTTTTATTTACGATGTGGCCAGCAAAAAAGCGGCACAAAGTCTGAAAGGCCGCTCATTTTACTTACAGCTTTTGATGGATGCGATTTTGCAAAAATTCAAAGAAAAGCCAATTTACGCTAAAGCCGGCCATACGCTCTATGCTTCCGGCGGCAAAGCCTATCTTTTGCTACCCAATACAACTGAAGTAAATGAAAAAATCTTTGGAAAAGACGGCATTAAGGAGACGGTGGAGAATGAACTCTGGAAGGAACATAAAGGAAAAATAGCCATTAATTTAGAAACTGCAGGGTTTGCTTATCATTCCAGGCCCAAAGGTAATGCATGGCAAACCTGGGTGGAAACTGAAAATCAACCGGGAGAGCGGAAGTATATTTCACACGTATGGAAATCCCTGTCTGACAAACTAAACCAGCAAAAAAATCAAAAATTCAAATCGAGACTCATCAATCATTTTGATGAATATTTTGATGAAACGCATTCTGATTTGCAGGCTGGTGGAAACACGGAAGGAGATAATGGAGTAAAAACATGTGCTGTAACCGGCGAAGAAATTATCGGAAAACATGAAAAGCTTGACGATAACACTGTTGTTAAACCGGCTGTAAAAAGACAAACGGATTTGGGTAAAACGCTGAAAGATGCTGATTACATTATTTCTTTCAAAGGAAAACCGGAAGATGATAAATATCTAAGTGACAGAGCCAAATCCAAAATCACTGTTCTTTCCACAAATTATTACCTCTTTGACAAAGAAGAATTGATAAAAGATGAAGCGGAATTCCAAGATAATATATCTTCAGCGGATGTTTCCAAAGTCAGTACTATAAACAAATTAAATTTTTTGGATGCTCCACTTTCTGGACAGCAAGTAAGTTACGGCTATGAGTTTTATGGGGGTAATCAGCAGGCCTATCACAGAGAAGAGAATGATCAACCTGAGGAGTATTCACCAAATAACAAAAAAGAAAAAACCTTCGATGAGCTTGCTAAAACTAACTCAGGTAGCAATACATTACTTGGAATTCTTCGAATGGACATCGACAATCTGGGGAAATTGTTTATCAAAGGCCTTAAGCCCGAACAATTGAGTTTGAGTACCTATGCCACGCTATCCTTTCAGCTTGAATTATTCTTCAGTGGGTATCTGAATACCCTGAGAGATTCGGAAGTGGAGATTGATGAAAATGGCAATCCGAAAAAAGATAAAAATGGGAATACTGTATATCAATTCCGTGATTGGCTCAATATACTCTATTCGGGTGGTGACGACTTGTTTGTGGTAGGGCGCTGGGATAAAACCATTGAATTTGCGGAAATCGTTAAAGAGCGTTTTAAACAATTTACCCATCGACCGGACATAAGTCTTTCCGGAGGAACGGCTTTTGTGCATGAAAAATTTCCCATAGCCAAAGCAGCTCAAATGGCGGGTGAGGC
>JAASSU010000154.1 GCA_021767705.1 Bacteroidota bacterium
GTCCATGTAGCGCCTCCATTATCTGTCCAATACAGGCCGCCGTCATTTCCAGAGTATAAACGATCGTTCAGGGGGTTGATCTCAAACACGTGATGGTCGGCGTGCACTGCCGGAGCACCACAGTCACCCACCCAATGGGCATTGATGTTCCAGGTCTTTCCCTGGTCGGTAGACTTAAAAATATTCACACCACCCACATAAACCGCATTCGGGTCATTAGGATCAACTGCGATAGCCAGGTCATACCATGCCTGTCCCCCGGAGCCGTTCCCGTAGCAGTCCCACGTCATAATATTCGGGCTGGTCGATTGCTCTTCAAATGATAAACCGGCATCCTGTGAGAAGTACATGCCTTTATATTCTGACTGTGTGGTAAGTACAAAGTAAACATATCCGGGAGCATCCGGTGTTACGGCAATTGCTCCACGGCTGCCACTGGGCAATCCGTTGGTAATGTATGACCATGATTCACCGCCATCGTCAGAGCGGTAAAAATTCCCTGAAGAAGTAGCATAAACCACATCCGGGTTGCCAGGCTGGAAGACAATATCCTTAAAGTTTCCTGATTGTTTTTCTTCCCAGTTCACACCGCCGTCGTATGTTTTAAAAATACCCCAGGAGGTAGCTGCCAGAAGGATTTCGGGGTCATCAGGGTGCATCAGGAGCCGTCCTACCGTGGTTTCGCCAAGGCCGTTGTTGAAGAATTCCCACGATTCACCACCATCGAAAGATTTCATCACGCCCAAGCCATAAGCATCTCCTGCATCACGGTCACCTGTACCTATGTAGATGATATCCGGGTTTTCAAAATCCACGGCAATAGCAGATATCCCCAGCGTAGGTAAATCATCGGTGGTAGTGTACCAGTTTTCGCCGCCATCTTCGGTAATCCAGAGCCCTCCCGCCGGGGCACCGGCGTAAATAATGTCTTCATCTGTAGGATGAAAAGCCACGGCGTTCAGGCGTCCGTTTCCGTTGGGCTGTCCCGTTCCGATGTTCCCGGGCTGATCAATCGGGCCGAGGTTGCCCCAATTGCCATCAGATGAGCGGCTGTGGTTTTGCTGATATTGCTGGTAAGCATTCCAGTTTTTATCCGGAGCAGGCAGGTTGCCCTCCTCGTCGATGCGCTGCGACCAGTAATGTTCCCAGCGCTTGAACGGTTTCCAGCCCGACCCTTTGGTGATTTCGCGGTTTTCCCAATAAAGTTCAAAAGCTTTTTGTGTTTCAAAAAAGTTGGCCTCCGGATCCTGCATCATCTCAACCCAATATGGGTATTGACGGTATTCCTCGTCGCTGCGTTGTCCGAAAGCTAAAATCGTGTTCAGTGAGAGCAGGAGCACAATGCCTGCTATTAAATACTTCTTCATGTTTGATGAAATTGATTAATTATCTTCTTGGTTGCTAAGATATAACAAATCTTAATATTGAGGTGTAAACTTGATTACTTATAGAATACACAACCCAACTTTCACAAAATCGAATACTCCAGCAAGTGAAGAATACTTAAAGAATCAGATTCCTTGCCCATTGTTTCGCTGTCGAGCGATTTAGAATGGCTATGCTTATATTGTGCGTAACATGCGGCTGAGGAATCTATTGGCTTGCACCCGAAGGATTTAAGAAAGTTTAAAATGAATGAGGTCTTAGGTGTCAGATAATGGCTGGTTAACAGATTCCTCCCTCTGATGCCTCGCTCTCGCTCGTCCTCTCCGGTCGGAATGACCCGCTTTTTAGGGGACAGAGGGCGAAAAATGGCGCGCCGATGCCACTGAAATAAAACAAGGTGTCGGCGCGCCATTTTTCTTGTTCCCCCTTTAGAGCCGGTCATTCCGATGGAGCAGAGCGACTGAGGAATCTATTTTTTATGTAGTTTCAACTAAAGGAGCAACCAAGGAATCTTTTTTAAGTGTTCACAAATACTCTTCATCAATCTTAAAAACTTGTTCATTTAAGGATTGCCACTGGGGATTATTCTTGTTTATGAGTGCCTCTTTCTTTTTTCGGTTCCATTTTTTCATCTGTTTCTCCCTGGATATTGCAGTGCTTATGTCGTCATATTTTTCATAATATATCAAATATTTACATCTGTATTTTTTACTAAAGCCTTCTATTTCACTATTAAAGTGTTGATAAAGCCTTTGAGGAAAATTCTTGGTCACTCCAGTATAAAGTACGGTTTTTTTGTAATTGGTGACAATATATACAAATGAATAATGGACCATGGTTCTTTGTTTTAGCACTTAAAAATAAGAAAACTTTAGATTCCTCCCTCTGATGCCTCGCTCTCGCTCGTCCTCTCCGGTCGGAATGACCCGCTTTTTAGGGGGCAGAGGGCGAAAAATGGCGCGCCGACACCACTGAAATAAAACAAGGTGTCGGCGCGCCATTTTTCTTGTTCCCCTTTAGAGCCGGTCATCCGAACGGAGCGACTGAGGAATCTATTTTGGGTTGACTATTTCCCTGGTGGCGACTGAGGAATCTATTTTGGGTTGACTATTTCCCTGGTGGCGACTGAGGAATCTATTGATGGGCTTTTTTTGTTCTTTCACAGCTGCTGAGGAATCTATTCCCGGAATTTATCGTTCTTCCCTGCCAATCGCTTGTCAATGGTAGCAAATCACAAAGCGATAGCGGAGTGATGTAGTGAGGACCGCCCATAACAAGCGGCACATTCGGGCGGGAATCTGTTTTACACCATTAAGATACTTAACCCTTTTAAATGTAGTTCTCAATCAACACAAAAATCATAAAAAGCAGATAATCAGTTAGTGTTCAAAAGTAACTGTGTTAACAACTCAATCTTGATCCAGTAAGGACCTACATTCAAAGTGGAAATATTGCTTTTGAATCGGAAAAAGAATCCAGCCAAAAATTATCTGAACTGGTTTCAAATGCCATTTGTGTGATGTTCCGGTTTTGATTTTTGAAAAGGATGAGTTTGCCAGAATAGCGAATGGCAACCCCTTTGCTCATCATCCTGAAAAGGAAGAAAGATTCTTTCATGTGACTTTCCTTGATGATTATCCTGATAAAGACAGTTTTGAGGAAGCTGTTGCTAAAAAGAGTGAGAGCGAAGATATTGCCGTTCATGGTAAAGTGATCTATCTCTATTGCCCTGATGGATATGGCCGAACAAAACTTAACAACACCTTCCTGGAAAAGAAACTAAAAACCACTGCGACAACAAGAAATTGGAAAACGGTCAACAAACTTCTTGCTATGGCCAATAAAACTCTGTGATCGAAGATGTTTACAGGTAGATTTTTGTTACCTTTGGGAGGATTACAAGGTTTAACTACTAACAAAAAAACAATGAAACATTTACTGTCTTTACTTGCAATGATATTTTTATTCATGTCATGCAATCAACCACAAAACAATCAAAACGAAGAGGTTATTAAAACAAGTGCTCCCGAAGAGGAAGGGGTTTTTATCCACATCACCGAGGGCTATGATGATGCCCACAGGGTGCTGATGCCAATGAAAATGGCCTCGATGATGGCCAGCGACAAAGATGTGCTGGTTTACCTCGATATTGATGCGGTTAAGCTGGTGGTTAATGGAGCAGAAGATCTGACCCATGATCATTTTGATTCTTTCCAGACCTATCTTAAGAAGCTGAATGAAATGGGGGTGGGTGTTTATGCTTGTCCTGCCTGTTTGAAAGTGGCCGGCTTTGAGCCTTCAGAACTGATGGAGGGCGTTGAGGTAGCTGAAAAAGCGAAGTTTTTCAATTTCACGGACGGGAGAATCATTACATTGGATTATTAAGAGGTGCCAGCGAAGTGAGGTGCAGACCGGGAATCCGTTTTATTACGGGTTTCCGGTTTCTTTTTCATACCGCTTACATCGTTAATACATGAATTTCGTTTACGGCTCATAACAATGCATACGTCCTCAATTAATCAGATTTTGTTGCCGAATAATAATTAAAGAAGCCCTATTAAATAAACCGTTTGAGAATTTATGGCGGCCCGCATTATTTTCACTTTAAAATGAGCAAATAAAAAATCAAGATCATGAAAAAAGCAGGATTATTAATTACCTTAATTTTTATTTTAGGAATTTCTCAACTGAGTGCCAAGTGGTATATCGACCGGCAGTTTAAGTGCCGCATCAACGTTCCGGAATCCTGGTCATCCAACTCTTTTATGGATGGTTCAGACAAGGTTTACGACTTTTACAGCCCTGACCAGAACATTGCTGTTCAGCTTAGAGCTTTTGACGCGGGAAACCAGGTAACAACTGACCTGCTTGTGCAGATATACGAAGAGCAGATGCTACCGGCAGGCACAAAAAAAAGTGGCTTGTTTGATAAGGTTTCAAAAAATGGAATTCCAGGAAAACAAGGTATATACACATCAAAATACAACGGGATTGATGTGGCGATGAGCGCATTTTATGCTGTTCAGAATAATTATGGATATGTGCTACTTGTGATTGTTCCAACCAATATGATGCAGCAAAAAACACCGGAAATCCAAAAAGTAACCCAGACATTTATGGTAGATGGTTTTTCAGCTCCTGCGGCGCAGGCACATTCGCCAAAGCAGATTAAGCCCAGCGCTTCAAGGGGACAAGGCCTTGCAGGGTTGAGCGGACTTGCAGGTAGCGCCACAGGAAACACAAACGCGAGCTCTTCGTCCGAAGGTGATGTTGTGGGAACTTACGAATTCCACAGTCGATCTGACGGGAAGGTGTTGGTAAATTACCACTATCTGTACATCCGAAAAGACGGAACTTACACCGAGAAATACCAGCCAAAAAATTCCGGGACTTATGTTTCTGAAAAAGATGGAAGATGGTCGAAGTCAGGAAACCAGCTTACGTTGACCCACAGCGGAGGAATCACAGACCGGTATCAGATTGAACGCAACGGGCAGATCCTTAAACGCACCTCCTCTAAAGGCACCGTATTCACCTTTGGGAAAAGGTAGAATTATTCAGTTAGTTACCGGGTAATGGGTTTTATCGAGGTGTAAAGTTGATTACTTATAGATTCCCGCCCGAACGACAAAAGTCATTCAGTCGGGCGGGTCTCCTTCAGGCACTTTTACCAGCCTTTAGTTTTACATCATAACGTTGTGGGTAAGTGCCTTCAGTCGAAAAGACGTTTGTATGGGAAGAAACAGCAAAAGGGATGCGCTGACATAGTACTTTATAGTCAATGGCGTCAGCGCATCCCTTTTGCCTCGTCTGACATGTAAATCCAGTCATTTCGTACCGAGGCCCTTATTTGCTTTATGAGAACCCCCTGCTTTTGAGCTAAAATAGAGGAATTATGAAATTATTGAGCGTAATTGGCCGAGGGAGACCCGTCCGATACGGACAATGTCCGGGCGGGAATCTATTGACTCTGGACTATCACGCATGCTAAAAATTAAGTAGTTGTTTTTTATTGGCTTACAATAAGCACCTAAGTTTACATCTCGATGGTTTTATTAGTATCCGTCCACAAAATCAACGCTTTGAATTACCCCTCTTCCCGAAAGCTTTCAGGAAAAGGGGCTGAGGGGAGGAATTTAACAAGTTCAAGATTTTACAGACAAGTGCTAATCAGCGTTTCAGGTACTCATCCCTCAGAACCCGTCGCATGATTTTGTTGGAGGCGGTCCGTGGAAGTTTGTCGATAATTACCACATCCGAAACCTTGAAAAGCGGGTTTAACGTGGTTTTCACTTCTTCCTGGAATAACTGTTTCATTTCTTTTGCAGGAATCTCTTTTGATAAAGTACAGTAAACCACCAACTCATTCGGGCCGCCGTAGGCCGGCTCTACTGCAATAGCGGCTGTTTCATGCACGTCAGGCAACGCATCCAGAATGCGCTCTATTTCCACGGAGCTGGTTTTTATGCCACCCAGGTTCATTGTGTCGTCAGCCCTTCCTTGTGCCCTGAAAAATCCGTTTTTCAATTTCCTGAACTCGTCTCCGTGTTTTCTGAGCTGGGGCTTTTCACTTTCTAAAGCGGTCTGCAATTTTATTGGCACACCAGTGACGCTTTTCCAGTGACTTCTGGCTTCCGGCACATTGTCGTAATAGTTTTCATCATGATTTTTATTCAGCAATTCATTGGATAAACCGATGGAAGGAGGGATCAGGAAAAGCTCCCCCTCGCTGCATGGCCTTTCATGGTCGTCGAGGATTATCGCATCAATTCCGAGGGCAGTAGTGGAGAAAGCCGCCGGGGAGGCGTCCTGAAGCAATGTTCCGGTAAGGTACCCTCCGCCAATTTCTGTTCCGCCGCAATATTCGATCACCGGTTTGTAGCCGCCTTGCGCCATCAACCAGAGGTAATCCTGTGGGTTAGAGCTTTCGCCCGTAGAGCTGAAGAGTTTGATATTTGTCCAGTCGATTCCTTTCAGGCTATCGGTCTGCTTCCAGCGTTTCACCATGCTGGGAACCACACCAAGCACCGTCACTTTGCTTTCTTGCACAAACTTCCCGAACTCCCTTCCGGTGGGCGCGCCGTAAAAAAGGGCCATGCTTGCCTTATTTATTAAGGATGAAAAAATCAGCCAGGGGCCCATCATCCAGCCAATGTTTGTTGGCCAGCAAACCACATCATCCTCCTGGATATCCTGGTGTGCATAGCCATCCGTAGCTGCTTTAACGGGAGTGGTGTGCGTCCAGGGAATGGCCTTCGGGTCACCCGTTGTTCCTGAAGAAAAAAGGATGTTGCAATAATCATCTGCTTCACAGGTTACCGCATTGAATATTTTATTATCAGAGAGGAAAGTGCTCCAGGCCAGGTCCCCATCCTGCAAAGGAACCGATACTTTTTCCTTGGCAGGAAGAACGATCGTTTTTACCGGATCAATTTCCATGAGTTTTTCATAGAGGGGTAATGATTTGCTTCCGCGAAGCAGGATATCCTGGGTAAAGAGGAGTTTGGTATCTGCTATGCGTAGCCGTTTATCCACCTCCGCCGGGGCCAGGCTGTCGGCAATGGAAACCACTGCGCCGCCCGCCATCACAATGCCGAGGTATATGGCCACAGACTCGGCGGTCATGGGCATGTCAATGGCGGCCCGGTCCCCCTTATCGAACCCGAGGGCTTTTAATCCGTTGGCCACACGCGATGAAAGTTCCTGCACTTCCTTATAAGTCAGCTTTCCTTTTTCACCACTTTCTTTACCATAAATGATGGCAGTTTTGTTTTCTCCAGCCCTGAAGCATGCTTCGGCAATGTTAAAGCGCGCGCCGGAGAGCCATCCTGGTTTTTTTATGCCGTCAGACAAATCCAGTATCTTTTCCGGGCTTTTTTTGAAAGGGATGTCCAGCTCCTCCAACATGCCTTTCCAGAATGATTCTTTTTGGGTTACGGTAAACCGGTGCAGCTCATCATA
>JAASSU010000155.1 GCA_021767705.1 Bacteroidota bacterium
CTTGAAGAAAACACTGAGTTTAACCTTACCGGCGACCACACCTGCTGGTGGATTCCGGGCGACTGGGATATTTATGAGCACCTTTACAGCACCACTTCCTTTACGGAGATTGATGCCACCAAATATCGCGACGATGCGAACCTGGCGCAAACCAGCATCCCGCACAATGCCGTTAACACCCCGGTGACCATGCGTACCGAAGACGGGCTGCACCTGAGCTTCCACGAGGCGAACCTTACCAACTACGCCGGAATGACCTTAAAAGTATATCCTGATGAGCTGAAGATGAAGAGCGTGCTGGTGGGTTCGGATAACCACGACTACAAAGTGGAGCAGCAGGCGCCTTTCAGCACGCCCTGGCGCACTATCCAAATTTCTGAAGACGCTGCCGGACTGATTGAGTCGGACCTGATTGTGAACCTCAACGAACCCAACAAACTGGGCGATATTCCTTGGTTCAAACCCACAAAGTATGTGGGCATCTGGTGGGACATGCACCTGGGCACCAAAACCTGGGACATGGGAAAAACGCAGGACATGAATACTTTCGGCAACAGCGGAAAAGCCTCTACAACGCATGGTGCCACTACTGAATACGCCAAAGAATTGATTGACTTTGCCGCTGAAAACAACATTGGTGCTATCCTGGTGGAAGGATGGAACACCGGATGGGAGCACTGGATCGGTTTTGAAGACCGTGAGGGCGTGTTCGACTTTATCACACCTTACCCGGATTATGACCTGAAAGAGATAGTAAGATACGGAAAAGAAAAAGGTGTGGAGCTGATTATGCACCACGAAACCTCGGCAGCACCACGCACTTATGAGCAGCAGCTTGATACTGCCTACAAGCTGATGGAGTCGCTGGGCATCCACGCCGTAAAAACCGGTTACGTAGGAAAAATTATCCCGAAAGGGGAATACCATCACGGACAATGGATGGTGAATCATTACCGCAAAGTGTTGCTGAAAGGTGCCGAGCACCAGGTGGCAATTAACGCACACGAACCCATCAAAGCCACCGGATTGCGCCGTACGTATCCGAATGCCATATCGCGCGAAGGGCTGCGCGGACAAGAGTTCAACGCCTGGGCCACCGATGGTGGCAATCCTCCTGAGCACCTGCCCATCGTTGCTTTTACACGCATGCTAAGTGGTCCTATTGATTATACCCCGGGAATTTTCAATATCAAACTGGAGCCTTACAAAAAGGAAAACCAGGTGAACACCACGCTGGCGCATCAGCTTGCACTTTACGTGGTCATCAACAGTCCGGTACAGATGGTTCCCGACCTGATTGAGAGTTACAAAGGCCATCCTGCATTTCAGTTTATCCGTGATGTGGGCGTAAACTGGGAACAAACGAAAGTGCTTGAAGGCGCAGTGGGCGATTATGTCGTGATGGCACGCCAGGAGAGAGAAACCGGCAATTGGTTTGTTGGCGGCATCACCGATGAAAATCCGCGCAAAGTCACCGTTGATTTCAGTTTCCTGGATGAGGGAAAGGAATACACCGCCCGCATTTACAAAGACGGAGAAGACGCACACTGGGACGACAACCCGACAAGCTACGAGATTGAAGAGAAAACCATCCGCAATGGCGACACACTCGAAATCAACCTCGCTGCAGGAGGTGGGTTTGCGATTAGTCTGGAGTAAGAAATGTCAAAATCCAAATTCCAAATTCCAAAAAAGAGTGAGGAGGTTAACGGGTAATTGAAAGATTGGCAAATTTATTGATTAGTAAAATAGTTAATTGGTTAATTTTTAAGAAATAATGTGATTGGATGGATGAATGAATGAATGAATGATGACTCACTCATACAATCATACAGCCTTGCAGTCATTCAATCACCAAGAGGTCATTTTATAGTCATTAGATTGTCATTGATTGTCATTTTGCGAAACCCGAAACCCGGAATCCGAAACGCGGAACCGTTTACTCCGGAACAATCACCTTTATCGCTTTCGGTTTATTGCGAAAATAAATATTGACGGGGTCACCGATAATTTCGCCATCCACATTTACTGACTCCTTTTTATGGTTGATTAACTCGACTTCATCGACTGAATAGGTAAAAACGTAGTGCATCTTATCAATGGTTCTTAAAAACAAAGCAAAGAAAATCTGCAGGATGTGCAGGGGCGAGTAATACCTAATCACCACCACCTCGAATTTCCCATCATCAGGTTTGCCTTGCGGATTGATCACTGCACCGGTGCCATACTTCTGGCTGTTGGTAACAATGACCATGTGAGCTTTAAACGACTCTTCACTTCCATCCTTAAACTTCAGGCTGTATCGCTTGGGTTTGTTGGTGAGCAGCACTTCCCAGAAATGCTTGGCATAGGATCTGAAACCACGCACCTTCTCTTTGGAGAAGCGCTTAACAAGTCGTGCATTAAAGCCGATATCACAAAGGTGGGCTGCCGGAGTATCATCGACATAGAGCAAATCTATTGATTTCGTATGGTTTTGAGCCACAAGCTTAAGCGCATGCCCTACGTTTTGCGGAATCAGCAGCTCGGTAGCCAGTCCGTTTGCCGAGCCCATCGGAAGGATTCCCAGGTGGATACCTGATCCTGCAACCGCTCCTGCCACAAGATTTATAGTGCCATCACCACCCACAGCAACCACGGTTTCCGGCTGATAATTGCCGAGTTCTGTTTTCAGTAAAGCCAAATCATCCTTCCCGGTGGTCTCAAAAACATGATGATCGAAACCATGCTTTTGACAAAAGTCTTTAACCTTCTGCCGCACACTCTCCTTCGGAACATCCCCCGAAACCGGGTTCATCACAAAAAGAAGCTTACGCTTTTCAGACTTACTCATATTGATTGCTTGTGAAATATAAAGAGAAACAGCGAAAATAAGGATTTGTTAAGCCATAGAAAGAAATCCCAAATCTCAATATCCAAATTCCAATAAAGAATGTAGTGATTGACTGTTGATTAGTTTATTAGTCGAATAGTTAATTTGGAAGAAATAGTAAGATAGTATGGATGAATGAATGGATGAACGACGACTCACTCATACAATCATACAATCATACAGCCATGCAGTCATTCAATCACCATGAGGTCATTTTATAGTCATTAGATTGTCATTTTGCGAAACTTTAAAACCCGATATCCGAGAATTATCTTTAAAACGTACAAACTTAAAAACTCAGTAACTTAATAACGTAGTAACTTACTAAACCTAAAAACTTACAAACCTAATAACCCAGAAAACTACCTCAGAGAAGGCATCTCAATTCCCTTGATAGTCCGGTAAATCTCCAGGGCATAGAGGTCTGTCATGCCACTGATAAAGTCAATCACGGCACGCAGGCGGTCATAAGGATTTTCGGCTTTAATCTCATATTGTTTTGGGATCAGCGCCCGGATATTCGCGTAGTACTTCGATTTGTTTTCGAGCGAATAGGTAAACTCTTTCACCAAAGTTCCCAGAATGTTAAATCCGGCGATTTCAATTTCAAGCACTTTGCGGTGTTTGTAGATATTATTGAATCCTGTTTTCTCCAGCACCTCAAGAGGATTACGCAAGTGATCAGGTAAATGCTTAACCAGTCCTTTTTGGAATTTTCCGCTCATTATGCTGTCCAGATTCCCCATAAAAATATCAGCGCAAGCCGTTGCCAGCAGATTGATCGTCTTGGCCCTGAGGTAGGCAATCTGTTCGTTGGTGTCGGTCACTTCCTGAAAAACTTCTCCGATGCGCGCCTGTTCCTTTTCGTCATGAAAAGCTTTAAGCATGTCGATAGCTTTTTGCGTTTCAATGATATTCAGCTTGTACGCATCTTCCAGATCCATAATCAGGTAGGAAATATCGTCGGCAGCCTCCATCAGGTAAACGAGGGGATGTCGCGGATAGGAGCCGTCAGCGTTGGCAGAAATTCCCACATGCTCAAAAATCTTCCGGAAAGCCTCCTCTTCCGATGCGAAGTAGCCATACTTCTTTTTCGGATATTTCGAATCGTAAGGATACTTGATTAAACTCGCCAGTGTGGCATAAGTTAGCGAAAACCCGCCCTCGCGGCGGCCTTCATAGCGATGCGTAAACAAGCGCAGCGCATTGGCATTGCCCTCAAATTCTGTCAGGTCGGCCCATTGCTGATCATTGAGGTTATATCTTTCTTTGAGTTGCTTGCCCTCGCCTTCCTTAAAAAAATACGACAACGCTTTCTCTCCCGAATGTCCGAAAGGCGGGTTGCCCATATCGTGTGCCAGACAGGTCGTGGCAACAATCGTTCCTATCTCCGAAAGGAGACGTTTGTCTGCCTTTTCGCTTTCGCGGATTCTGCTGGCCACCATCTCCCCCAATGTGCGCCCTACGCTGGCCACCTCCAGGCTATGCGTCAGGCGGTTGTGCACAAACACACTTCCCGGCAAGGGGAAGACCTGCGTCTTGTTCTGCATCCGCCGGAAGGCAGAAGAAAAAATCAAACGGTCGTAATCGCGCTGAAACTCCGAACGGAATGAGGCCGAAGGATTTTCCCTGTCCTCCTGTCCATAACGCACTGTCGAAAGAAGCTGTTCCCAATTCATAAGTAAGGTTTTGGCAAAGGTAGAAAAAATGGGAGGAGCGGTGAGAGGTTACTACGTTTCTATGTTTTTAGGTTTAGTAAGTTACTACGTTACTACGTTATTAAGTTACTGAGTTTTTAAGTTTGTACGTTTTAAAGATAATTCTCGGATTTCGGGTTTCGGGTTTCGGGTTCCGGGTAATCCGTAAAAAATCAGCATAATTCGCGTCAAAGGGATTTGGAATTTTCTTCCAGCTGACTGCCGCACTGTTTGCAGTATTGGGCATCTTCGTCATTGTCGATGTTGCCGCAAGAGGTGCAGGCGATGCGGGTGTTGCTGCGCTGGCGGGTTAGCTCCACGGTAATGATTCCGGTGGGTACGGCGATGATGGCATAACCGAGGATCATCACCAGCGACGCCAGTGCCTGTCCGCCGATAGTCTGCGGTGCGATATCGCCATACCCCACCGTAGTGAGTGTCACGATAGCCCAGTAGATGCTCCGCGGAATACTGTCGAAGCCGTTTTCAGGGCCTTCTATCAGATACATCATCGAACCAAGAATCACCACCAGGGTGAGCACCACTTCGAGGAAAACAAAAATCTTAAAGCGGCTGGCCTTGAGCGACTGCATCAGCACTTTCGAAGCGCCCAGGAATTGCACCAGCTTCAATATCCTGAAAACACGCAACAATCTGATGATACGAATCACCATAAGGTATTTATATCCGATAAAGAATAAGCTGAGGTAGGTAGGCAGGATAGACAGCAAATCAATGATGCCGTAGAAACTGAAAATGTAGCCGCGTTTATCGGGACTGCTGTAAATTCTGAGTAAATACTCTAGTGTGAAAAGAACTGTAAAAAACCATTCGGCCCTGATAAACCAGTATTGCCAGTTGCGGTGCAGCGCAGGCACACTGTCGAGCATCACCGTCAGCACACTTAACAGAATGAATATCAGCAGCAGGATGTCGAACAGCTTTCCTGCTTTGGTGTTACTGCCAAAGATGATAATGTAGATTCGTTGCCGGGTTTTTCTATCCATCACTTCCATTTGCCCAAAGATATTTATTTTAGCGGAATTCTATTCAACCCTTCCCGGGTTGTTATTGTTAGTTAACCATTATCCCATGGGTTTTACCCATGGCTATTCAGATTTAACTGCTTTGCGGTTTCAGGAAATCACACCAGGCTTTAAACCAGGCAGAAAGACTGGGGTTAACCAGAAAAAAACCAAAAACACAATGAAGAAATACAACTTCGACGAAATCATTAACAGAGAGGGAACGCACAGCATAAAATACGACCTGAGAGAAAAACTTTTCGGGAACAAGGACGCCTTGCCGCTATGGGTGGCGGATATGGACTTCCGCACCCCGGATTTTGTGATGGATGCCATCCGCCAACGAGCCGATCATGAGGTGCTGGGCTACACTATCCGACCGGAATCCTTCTATGAAGCCATTATCAACTGGAACCGCCGCAAGCATGGCTGGGAAATCAAAAGGGAATGGATCAGCTTTAGCCCGGGCGTGGTGCCTGCCGTTAACATGGCCATCATGGCTTTTTCAAAGCCCGGCGACAAAGTTATTGTGCAGCCGCCTGTCTACCATCCCTTCTTCCACGCCATCAGGAACAACGACCGTGAGGTGCTTGAAAATCCGCTGAAGCTCAATAACGGACGTTTTGAGATGGACTTTGACGACCTCGAAAACAAGATCGACGACCGCACCTCCATGATTCTGCTGAGCAGTCCGCACAACCCCGGAGGCACCGTATGGCATGCCGAAGAGCTGCGCCGTTTTGGCGAGATTTGCCAAAAGCACGGCATCATCATCATTTCCGATGAAATTCACGCCGACCTGGTGCTCTACGACAACAAACATACACCGCTGGCGAGCCTCTCCCCCGAAATAGCCGACATCACCGTAACGGCCATGGCACCCAGCAAGACCTTCAACCTGGCGGCACTGGCAACATCCTACGTGGTGGCCTCCAATCCTGAACTCCTGAAAAAGTTCAATAAAGTGCTGGAGCAGGTGCATGTCTATATGGGAAACGTGTTCGGAACGGTGGCCCTCGAAGCGGCCTACAACCATGGCTCGGAGTGGCTGGAGCAGCTCCTTGATTACATCGAAGACAATATCGATTTTGTGGATGAGTACGTTAAGAAAAACATTCCTGGAGTGGAGGTGATCATCCCGGAGGCCACTTACCTGGTGATGCTGGATTTCAGAAAACTGGGGCTCAACAATAAGAGCCTCAAAGACCTGATGATTCACAAAGCCGGAGTAGCGATGAACGACGGCGCCAGCTTCGGCAAGCAGGGCGATGGGTTCCAACGGATGAATGTGGCCTGCCCGAGAGCTATCCTCGAAGAAGGCTTGCAAAAGATTGAGAAGGCGGTGAAGAGTTTGTAGGTTGATACGTTTAGTAGGTTACTACGTTTGAGAGGTTTGTAGGTTTAAGAAATGTGTTTAAGTGCGTAGATGTTTAGGGAAAGTTGGCAAAAATACAGTGCCGAAAATCTTCACATTTCAATTGCTTAATTTCCCAGACTCTGGTTGCCAGGCATGAGCCTGAAAGGCTCGGACAACTCAGCACAGGGTGAATCCCTGTGTAAAATGCATGAACAAAAAATACATCATCAGGCTGAAGGCCTGAGACAGTATAGCTTAAGCGAATATATTCCGAGAGATAAAGGGTTGAAAGCCCCGCAGGGGATGGCAACCCTGGGAAGAGCTGAAATCAGAGGACAATTTGGCTTGTAAAAACAGGACATCAGGGATATCTCGGGCGGTTCACTTCAA
>JAASSU010000156.1 GCA_021767705.1 Bacteroidota bacterium
GAAGCGTTATGATGATTTGATTGAAACGGAAATCCAAAGCGCATAAAAAAAGGGAACTTTTACAGTTCCCTTTTGAATATTAAATTGATAACCACCTATTTAGCATAGTTAACGGCACGTGTTTCCCTGATTACTGTAATTTTTATCTGCCCGGGATAAGTCATTTCATCCTGGATTTTTTTGGTCAGGTCCATCGAAAGCTGGTTAGCTTCGCTGTCGGTCACTTTATCGGCACCAACAATCACTCTTAGCTCACGTCCTGCCTGCACAGCATAAGTTTTAACCACACCCGGATACTCGAGCGCCAGTTTTTCGAGCTGGTTGAGCCGCTGAATGTAAGCCTCCACCACTTCGCGGCGCGCCCCCGGGCGGGCTCCTGAAATAGCGTCACAAACCTGAACGATAGGAGAAATCAGGGTCTCCATTTCAATTTCATCGTGGTGAGCACCAATGGCGTTGCACACGTCAGGTTTTTCCTTGTACTTCTGTGCTATTTTCATGCCGAGCAGTGCGTGAGGGATTTCCTCCTCGTTTTCGGCTACTTTCCCGATGTCGTGGAGCAGTCCGGCGCGCTTGGCTTTTTTCTGGTTGAGCCCGAGCTCTGCAGCCATAGTAGCACAGAGCTTAGCCACTTCTTTCGAGTGTTGAAGCAGGTTCTGTCCGTAAGAAGAACGGTACTTCATTTTACCAATCAGCCTCACAAGTTCGTGATGCACCCCATGGATACCAAGGTCGATGAGAGTACGCTTACCGGTATCAATAATCTCCTGGTCGATTTGAGCACTTGTTTTAGACACTACCTCCTCAATACGTGCCGGGTGAATGCGTCCATCCGTTACAAGTTTGTGAAGCGAGAGGCGGGCAATTTCCCTTCGTATAGGATCGAAGCCTGAAAGAATAATCGCATCCGGAGAATCGTCGATGATGATTTCAATTCCTGTTAAAGATTCAAGTGCCCTGATATTCCGCCCTTCTCTTCCGATGATGCGTCCTTTTATCTCATCGTTTTCGATATTGAATACCGACACACTGTTTTCTATAGCATGTTCAGCCGCTGTGCGCTGGATCGTTTCAATCACGATTTTTTTGGCTTCGCGGTTGGCATTAATTTTTGCTTCCTCTAAAATGTCGTTAATCTGCGATGAGGCTTCGGTACGAGCTTCGGCAGTTAAGGTTTCGATAAGTTGGGCTTTAGCTTCTTCGGCAGAGAGGTGGGCGATTGCTTCAAGTTGCTTCACTTGCTCGCTGCCGGCTTTTTCCAGTTCCTGTTGTTTTTGTTCTACAATGTCAAGCTGTTTCGAGAGGTTGTCTTTTAATCTGTCAACCTCCTGTTGCTTGTTTTTTAATTCGTTAGTTTTTTGATTTAATTGTTGCTCTTTTTGTTTTACTCTGCTTTCAGTTCGTTGTATTTCATTGTTTCGCTTTTGAATCACCTTTTCGTGATCCGCTTTGAGTTGAAGGAATTTCTCTTTCGCCTGTAAAATCTTGTCTTTCTTCAGCACCTCTGCTTTCTCTTTGGCTTCTTCGAGAAGTTGCCGGCTTTTCTTTTCCAGCTTTTTCTTCAGGAAGGTGGCCGCAGCAACTATTCCCAGAGTAATCCCAACAACAAGCGCAATCAAGGCAAAAATCAGTACATTTTGTTCCATTTTTATGCTTGTTAAATTCTGATTCGTATTTCTATTTAGGACAAAAAAAACCCGCGCAAATTAATTAGCGTAGAGAAAAACCCCAGAAATGACACGTATAGAGTTGCCGAGCCTTTCGGACTTCCAACGTCCCCGCCCGGAGGCGGGAATCCCCCCGAAGGGGTAAAATAGGCCTGTCCTACAAACTCCTGAGCTTTTTACTCTAATTTGTATAATGTTGAGTTTTCACACGACTTAATTAATGCGCGGGAATATTTTTAATATTTTATTTCAAAGAACGCTGAGAATAAGGTCTATAGATTTTCATCCAATAGCTTGTCGAGCACTTCGAGCCTTTGGTTTAGCTCACCGCTGATAAAAGAGCGCTCTTCCTCAAGGTTGATATAACGGGCAGCGATATCGAGCGATGCCATGGCCAGCATGTCATGCCTGTCTCTGCCTTTTACATTTTTTAAGAACGTTTCAATTTCAGTGTTAACCAACTGTACAGACTTGTTGAGGATCAATTCCTCTTTTTCGCTGCTGACCGTAATTTTATACGGCCTTTGATTCACATGTACAGTCCTAACGGTTTCTTTCATCAATACACCTCAGTAGCTGAGGAGCTATTTATTCAAACTATTTATAAATCTTATACTCTTATCTATTTCCCGCACCAATTCATCAATTCGCTGATGAATTTCTTTTTTATCTTGTGCTGATACCAACGATTTTGAAAGATTTAATGTTTTTACTTTTTCTTCAAGCCCGCTGATATCGTTATCTTTAATTTCTATTGCTTCGTTTAGCCTCTCTATTTCCTGCTTCAGCTTTTCATTCTCTTCAAGAAGCAGATTCTTTTGCTCTATGAGCTTTTTGATTTTATACTCTATGCCATTGATGAGTATTTCTGTCTGCTTCATTCGCTCTTTTTATTGGAGGCGTTTAAGCAAAATTAACTATATGTTCATTGCTATGCAAATATTTTTTGATCGCTTTGCTCATCTCTAAACCTATAAATCTGAACAAGTGATAACAACAATTGTAATAAAGTTGTTTTCGGAGTGAAAATGCACATTCCGGGCTGTTTGTCCGAATAAAGGTTATCGCTTTCTGGAGCCGCTGCGAGAGTAAGGCGCAATTTTTTGCGATGCAAACTTTTTGTCTCTGTACTTAAAGTATCCTGCCATCGCAATCATGGCTGCATTATCAGTGGTATACTGAAATTTCGGAATATACGTATTCCAGTTTAACTCTTCAGCCGCATCAGTGATGGCCTGGCGCAAGCCTGAGTTTGCAGATACGCCCCCGGCAATAGCTATTTCATTAATTCCTGTTTGTTTCGCAGCCAGCTTCAGTTTTTTCATCAGGATTTTAATAATGGTCTGCTGAACAGCGCTGGCAAGGTCAGCCTTATTTTTTTCGATGAAGTCTTTATCCTTTTTCAATTGATCGCGCAAAAAATAAAGCACAGAGGTTTTAAGACCGCTGAAGCTGTAGTTCAGATCGCTGATGTCGGGCATTGGAAACTGAAAAGCATCCGGGTTACCTTCTTTAGCCAGCTTATCAATCACAGGGCCTCCCGGATAAGGCAGCCCCATGATTTTAGCAATTTTGTCGAAGGCTTCGCCGGCAGCATCATCAATGGTTTGGCCAATGATTTGCATATCGGTATAACTGCTGACTTTTACAATCTGCGTGTGGCCTCCCGAAACGGTCAGGCATAAAAACGGAAAGTCGGGAGCTTTAGAGTTGTTGGCGTCATCAATAAAATGCGCCAGGATATGGGCTTCAAGGTGATCCACCTCGATAAGCGGAATGTTTTGCGATAAGGCAAACGACTTGGCAAAAGAGGTCCCGACCAGAAGTGAACCAAGCAGCCCCGGGCCACGCGTGAAAGCGATGGCGTGAATGTCATTTTTACTTACATTTGCTTTGCGGATAGCATGGTCTATCACAGGAATAATATTTTGCTGGTGCGCCCTGGAAGCCAGCTCGGGCACCACACCTCCGTAAGCTTCATGCACACTCTGGTTGGCAATAATATTCGACAGGATAACGTTGCCCCTCAAAACAGATGCTGAGGTGTCGTCGCAAGATGATTCTATTCCTAGTATGTATTTATTCATTGTTATCGATTCAATTTGGAGCACAAAATTATTAAAAAACGAAGAAGTAACATCCTGAAATGGTTTTTGCTGTTGCTGATAATATTTACCACCTCCGTGTTGGTTGTTGTAAATAACAGCAGGTTTCAGCAATACCTCGCCAAAAAGGTATCGGAGCAAGCTACCGATGCCCTTGGTGTGCCCGTCTCTGTTGAGCGCATCAGCCTGGGGCATTATCTTCGTTTTGAATTGCATAACCTGCTCGTGCTCGATCACCAGATGGATACCCTGGCAAGCGCCAGGCAGCTGAACATCAGGTTGTCAGAAGTTAATACCACTAAAAAGGTGTTGAGGTTGAGCGATGTTGTGGCCGAAGAATTAAGGTTTGGACTGATTACACATCCGGGAGATACGGTCCCTAACCTTACCGTCATTACCGAGCGATTGAAAGATACCACCAAAAAAGCCTCAGCACCCTGGACATTCCAGATCGGCTCTGCTTCTTTGCGTAATTGCAGGTTTTTACTGGAAAACAGAAATGAAGCTCCCGCCACTGAAGGGATGGATTTTAATTACCTTGATGCTGACAGGATCAACGCCCGCATTGATAAGTTCAGAGTGGAAGATGACACGATTTATGCTGATGTGAAGCATTTATCAACCCGTGAAAAAAGCGGTTTCTTTTTGCAACAGTTCACTTCCGACTTAAGGGTAAGCTCAACAGGAATTACAGGTGAGTACACTCAAATTTTTACTCCTCAATCCACGCTTTATCTCGATTTTGACATGGATTATGATGATTATGATGACTTATCGGATTTTATTTCTGAGGTACAAATTGAATCTGAAATCCGCAGTAGCAAGCTGGCCCTGGACGATCTGCGGTATTTTGCCCCACAGGTTGCTGATCTGAATACCCGTGTAGGTATCGAAGGTAGTTTTTTTGGTTCTGTCGATGAACTGTATGCCCGCGATATTGATATCCAGTATGGAGAAAAGACACGCTATGAGGGTTTTTTGAGGATATCAGGGCTGCCTGATGTTAAGGATGTCAGTGCCAAGGCGATGATCAAGAGATTTTACATCACGAAAAGAGATTTGAACACTTTTCTCCGCTCGCAAGACGGAGGGACAAGCTTGCCTGATGCGGCCAAAAATATTGAATATGCCGAGATAGAAGGGGACTTTGAAGGGCGGCTGAATGATTTTTACAGTGAGGCCATGATAGAAACCAACCTGGGATCGGTGTGGACCGACCTGCGGATGTGGGATACCCTCAATAACCGTTTGTTTTACAACGGCCACCTTTCGGCCAAGTCATTAGATATTGGCAGGCTTTTTAGTATGGAAGATGATTTTGGTGAGATGAATTTATCCACTGAAATCAATGGGCAAGGCATCGATAAGGACGATCTTATTGCGGATGTGGACGGTTACATTAATAAAATGGAATTCCGGGGGAATACATACGACAGTATCCGTGTTATCGGGATGGTTGAAGGGCAAAGGTTTGGAGGAAGCATCAAAATATCAGATGAATATGTTGGCCTGAATTTTTTGGGCACAGCAGATTTCAGTTCTGAAAATGCAGCATTCCGCTTCGATGCCGAAATTGATGACGCCTACCTTGTTAAGCTGCGGGTCTCTGATCGCGAAGATATTGAGTCAAGATTATCCGCTAAAATCAGTGCTGATTTTACCAGTAGCAACATCGATTCGATTTCCGGGGAGATTTCCCTCTCGGATTTGACTTATCAACAGGATAATTTTATTTATACGCTCGATTCACTCCACCTCGAAGCGGAGCAACGCAAGCCGGAAAAATCCATTGAGATCAATTCTGACTTCCTTGATGGAACCATAAACGGAGATTTCAGACTCTCTGAGTTAGGCGACAGTTTTATGGACATGATGGCCTTTTATATGCCCTCGCTCGGAGTGGAGCAAGGCACCGGCCATCACAGTCAGCAGTTTGGGTTTGACTTTATTTTGAAAGATACTAAGGGGTTAAGCTACATCTTTATGCCGGAACTGATACTGGCACCAAAAACCCAATTAGGAGGTTCTTACATGGGCGATAGCCACTTGCTCGACTTCCACCTGAACAGCGACTCGGTTGTTTACAATGGTATCAGGTTTGAGGATGTCAGGGTTCAAACACGCAAGGATGAATCGCTTTTTGAGCTGACCACCAAAGTGAAAAATGTGGTGTTTAAGGATGGGGATAAAAAAGAGGATGAAGTGGCCCTGGGGCTTGAAAGGCTTAATTTCAGCAACAGGTTAAAAAACGATAGTTTAAACTATACCTTAAGATGGGACGACTTTGAGGATATGGATGCCAATAAAGCGCATATCGAAGGTCTTCTGAAGGTGAGGGGGAAGGGCTTGTTTTCGCACAGGATTACCAGGTCAGAGGTGAAAGTCAATGACAGTTTATGGAAGGTGAACCCAGAGAATGAGCTTCTTTGGAACGATACAACGGTTGTTATCAGAAACATGTTCTTTAATCACAAAAATCAGCGGTTCGGTTTAGATGGCATCATTTCAAACAATCCTGACGACACGCTGTCCGTTGCTTTCGACAGCTTTGATATTTCGGCCTTCAACATGATCCTGGAAGCATCCGGAATGAACCTGGAAGGGGTGGTTAACGGAGATCTGACTTTTAGTGACTTACGAAATCGTCCGCGCTTTAACGGAAAGTTAGGAATCAATAATCTGTATTTTAACCATGAAAAGCTGGGCGATATGAGCCTGCAAAGTTCATGGAATGATTCTACCGGTGCCTTGCAACTGGTTTCGGACATCATCTACAAGGGCAGGTCCGGGCAGCGGGATTTATTAAACCTCGAAGGGGAGTACTATCCGAATGTGTCTTCCGGCTCTGACTCTATCAACATCAGCACCAATCTGAAAAACTTGCAGATAGCAGTGCTTGAGCCTTTCTTCGACGATTTCCTTTCCGAGGTTAAAGGATGGGCTTCAGGAGAGCTGACCCTGAAGGGTTCCAGTGCTAAGCCTGAGCTGACAGGAAACATCGGACTGGTGCGCTCCGGGGTGCGCGTCAGTTTTCTCAATACAAAATACTACCTCGCTGATGAAATCAAGCTTCAACCCGACGCCATTGTTTTTGACAGTATTGTTTTGTACGACACCCTGGGTAATGAAGCGTTGCTCAATGGCAAAGTACAGCATCAGTATTTTGATGACTTTTACCTTGACATTCACATCTCACCTCAGCGCTTCGCCGGATTAAATACTGATCGGTCGCACAATGAGCTTTTTTATGGAAAAGCTTTTGCTACAGGGGCAGTCGATATTACCGGTCCGCTGAGTGATATCAGGATGAATGTTAAAGCGCGCCCCACACAAAACACCAATATTGTGATTCCAATAAGCACGGCGGAATCGGTAGCTGAAAATGACTTCATTACTTTCATCAATACCGAAGAGGAAGAGCAGGAGAGTATTGTTTTCGACCAGGCCAACTCTGCCGGGTTTAACCTTGATTTCCAGCTGGATATCAACCCGAATGCCAGTGCTGAAATCATTCTTCCTTTCCAGATGGGAAA
>JAASSU010000021.1 GCA_021767705.1 Bacteroidota bacterium
CAAGCTTCAGCCCATACCCATATGGTTGTTCAAAAATGAGGGTCGGTTGATAAAGGGTCAGCATAAGGTTTCCACCCATATCAAGATAACCCCTGAATGTATTCTTTAGACGCTTTGTTATTCGAAATTTTGGATTGCGTGATTCATTATGAATTATAACTGTGGAATAATCTGCTAATAGCTCCAGGGTTATTTCAGAGGCTGTGTCAGCATGCATGGAGGTAACTACAAAAGGGTTTGTAAGATACTCATAATAACTATCGAGTGAATCGTTAGTTACCCCGGCAAGGTTGGTATCCGAAACATTAATCAACAGTATTCCCTGGTCCATAGGGGTTTTGAAAAGCCTGCCATTTGTTGTTGCCGGAAGTGAAGGGGAGTTGATAGGAGAAACTGCCTCCACCTCAAAGAAGAATTCATATGAAGGATCCAACTGAGAAAAAAAGACCAGGGTATCCTCAACCTGTAATTCATCAGTCCATTGACCCTGTTCAATACCATAGCGAACATTATAATGGCTTACCTGAGATTCGCTCTTATTCCATTTTAGCAGCAACGATTCTCCGTCATTCGAGTTTACGGTATAAGTATATCTTAGAGGGGCCGGTCTGATGGCAGCATCAACGAGGATACCTGCTGCTAATTTCACAACCTCCGCAGCAAAATCGAGCTCACAGTGTTCAACCAAGTCCGTTTCCTGGTGATAATTGGGACTGAAATCATATTCAGCAAAATACATTGTATTGAATCCTGCATCATGAAAAGGAAGGTCATCCGTTCGGGAATCTTTTCCATGCTCATCATAAAAAATGGATAAATCAGTATGCTCTGAAGCAAGTTCGTTCACCCTGTTAAAGAGCCAGTTATCATTTTTAATATCATAATCGGCCCTATTGACATAAAGTCCATTAATACCAGTGTCATCGTTCGAAATCATATCAAGGTTGAGCATGTAATGAACATGTTTTCCCTCTTCGTTAAGCATTTTTACAAATTCGGTAGCTCCGTCGGTATTGGCCACCATTTTAGACTCTTCAGCAGCGAAAGCCACGAACATCAGAGTATAATAGGGTTGCACGTCAAAATGCTTGAATATTCTTGCTAGCTCGAGCACTCCTGCCGTGCCAGATGCATTGTCATCGGCTCCCGGGGCTACATCATCATGCGATTGCATGTAAGAGTTGTAGCTATCGAAATGAGCTCCCACAACCACCACTGAATCTTGCACGTGGCCTGGAATTTTTGCTGCAACGTTAAACTGTGTGTTGCTAAATGCCGAATCAAACTCATAAATACTATAATCGAAGGGGTGTGTAGAATAATTTGATTCAGAATAGCCCATATTTGAAAATTGCGATGTTAACCAGAACACTACTTCAGGATGATTTTCATTGAGCGTATGCCTTGAACCAAATTCCTCAAGCCCCTGCATGTATGACCGGATTTGATTGGAATCGATAGCCTGAGACATGTATGCTATCAAACTATCGGGGATTGAATTTCTATCCATAGCTTTGTTTTGCTGAGCAAAAACCACAGTAAATTTAAAAAGAAGAAAAATGAGAGAAATCACAAGCCTTTTCATATTAATTGATATTTAGTGGTATATATCTATAAAGATAAAAAACATTTATTAAACTTAAGGAATCTATCAGGTATTTTTTGATTTTCACTAAGAAACATCGTTTCGTTTATTCAGCCAGCGCTTGATAGTCCGCATGCTATTTTAGCTAAATTAGCATCTTTAAAAACAAAAAACAATGGATATTTACGGGCATAACCAAAAAGTATGGGACAAGTATGTAAGGGATAAGGTCCGCTGGACGGTTCCTGTTTCGGATGCTGAAATAGCAGCGGCAAAGCGGGGCGAATGGAACGTGATTTTAACTCCCACGAAAGGGGTTCCGCAGAAGTGGTTTCCGGAAATGCATGGAACGAAAATCCTCGGACTGGCTTCGTCCGGAGGGCAGCAGGGGCCGGTGCTGGCGGCTGCCGGTGCGGAGGTCACCATTTTTGACCAGTCGGAAAATCAGTTGCACCAGGACAGAACACTGAGCGAAAAGCACCAGCTTGGTATCCGGACGTTGCAGGGAGATATGAGAGACCTGTCGGTTTTTGAGGACAACACCTTTGATGTGGTGTTTAACCCATGTTCGGTGGTGTTTGTTGAGGAGCTTGAATCAGTGTGGCGGGAATGTCATCGCGTTCTGAAGCCGGGCGGCGTGCTTATGTCCGGACTGATTAATCCTGTGATATTCCAACTTGAACAAAAGCGGGATGCATTCAGACTCGCCTATCCGCAACCCTTCTCTGATATTCATTCACTGCCAAAACACAAGCTTGACCAACTGATAGCGAATAACGAAACGCTGGAGTTTGGTCACACGCTTACCGACCAGATCGGCGGGCAGCTAAATGCAGGCTTTGTCGTGACGGATTTCTATGAGGATGACTGGAATGGCGAACGGGACATGGATAAATACTTACCATCATTTTTTGCTACGAGGGCTGTGAAGCGATAAGGAACAACCAAAACCGGCCCGACAAACTGCCGGGCCGGATAAGTATTTGCGTTCACCACTCCTACTACATCAGGAAGCTAAGGTCGTCGGTTTTTTCGAGTTCTAAGGATTTATGCCTTAAAATACAACTCAGAAAACAAATCAATCATAAATTCAATAAGTTTTGATAACTTTGGATCAGTAAAACTGAAAAGGTTATGGATACGTCAACGAAAACACGAAACCGGATTTTAAAAAGAATTAGCAGGATTCCTGAGGATAAACTTAAGGAATTGGATGAATATGTGACAAAACTGGAGAATGAGTCAGTGGGGTCTAACAGTATTCTAGCTTACGCCGGCAAATGGGAGGACATTGACGATGAAGTATTCAACAACCTTACAGGAAACCTCATCAGCAACCGGAAAAAAAACAGACCAAGAATCGATGAATAAAGCCCTGATTGATACAGACATTCTATCTTACTATTTTAAAGGATATGATACGGTGGTTCAAAACTTCACACGCTACCTTCAGGAATACGACCGTATGAACATCAGCATAATAACTTATTATGAAATCACGGGTGGATTGCTTTCGAAAGACGCCAGCAAACAGCTAGATGTTTTTGAATCGTTTGCAAATGAAAACATGGTTCTACCCATGACTAAAAGCTCTGCAAAAATATCTTCACAGATTTTTGCGGAATTACGCAGTACAGGAAACACTGTTGATGATATTGACCTGCTAATAGCAGGAGTAGCAATTGATAATGAAATGACTTTAGTTACCAACAACGAAAGTCACTTTGCCAGAATTCCTGGATTGAGAATAGAAAACTGGTCGAAACAACTTTATTAATCACACAAAGGCAGGTCGCAGAATATTGGTTTTTAAGGCATAAAACCAAAACCGGCCCGACAAACTGCCGGGCCGGGTAAGTATTTGTGTTCTCCCCTCTTACTTCATCAGGAAGCTGAGGTCATCGGTTTTTTCAAGTTCTTTGTGCTCCTGGCCATGCTTGAACAGGCGCATCGGGCGGTTTCCTTTCAGCTCGATGTCATCGCCATGCACTTCGAGGAGGCAACCTTCGCGGAGGCCCACCACATAGATGTCGCGATTTACCAGCAGGAACTCTTCAATGCGCTGCTGACGTGTCTCGCCACCATGTCCTTCAGGATTCGCATCCAGGTAATGTGGATTAATCTGGAAAGGAATCAGGTTAAAAACATTGAAGCTTTCTGGCTCGATAATCGGCATGTCGTTGGTGGTTTTAATGGAAGGACAAGCCACGTTTGATCCGGCGCTCCATCCCATGTAAGGAGTCCCTTCGAGCGCTTTTTTGCGGATCGGCTCAATCACACCTTTGTCATACATCATACTCACCAGGTGGAAGGTGTTTCCACCACCCACAGCAATAGCTTCAGCTTCTTCCACTGCTTTCACAGGATCAGCTTCCTTGTGGATAGAGTAAATCTCGTATCCCAGCTTTTGATACACGCTGTTGACCTTTTCTTCATACGCATCGAAAGAGGCTTCCAGTCCCTTGTCGGAAAGGCCCACCCCGGCGTAAGGAATGAACAAAACGCGTTTTACGTCATATTTCGACAAAAAATCCTTGATATACTGCTGCGGCCAGCCCAGGTAAGCTTCGCCCGCATTGGTTGAATTGCTGATTAATAATAAGTTTTTCATAGTTGTTCTATTCTTTTAAAATTGGAGGGTAAAGATAAAAATTTTCGGGGATCGCTTTTACGCTTGCCGATGGTTCCTAACTTTTGCCAGAAGATGCTTCGATGCTTCTTTGTGTCACCAGACTTTAAAATCTATGGTTCAAGTTCAATGTAAATCGGAAGTAATCTTCAATATTTAATTGTGAATTATAATGGAACACTGATTTTACAGAAGAGGCAGATTTTCGCAGTCATTTATTTATACAGATAATGTTTTGAATAAACATAATATCTGATCATTGAAGAAATTTTCCATTTGTCAGGTCAATTACAAAGTTTCGTTTTTTATCATTAGGATGAGAATTCCCTTCTTTTTGTGGCAGCGCAGCATTTATTGAAGCATCACGTAAAAAAGATTCCAGGCGTTCAGCAGGAGTCAACTTCAGAAATTCCTCATGCCGTCTTCTGTTGTTTTCTTCTTTGGTTGCAAAATAAATTTTCATAAGAAACTACATTTATACAAAGATAATAAAGTATTTGTTTTGCGGTTAGTGTTATTACTGAGTGATTGTGAACACAGGGATATTGATAAGTGCTAAAACCAAAAAAGCTCCACCAGAAACCTGATGAAGCTTTTTAGTGCCCACGAATGGAGTCGAACCATCACGACCCGAAGGTCACTACACCCTGAATGTAGCGCGTCTACCAATTCCGCCACGTGGGCGAGCACTCTTAATCTTTAAGAACAAAAACCCTGAGAATATCAGGGTCAAATATCCGGTGCCCAGAGCGAGAGTCGAACTCGCACCAACTTTACGTTGACATGGCCCTCAACCATGCGCGTCTACCAATTCCGCCACCTGGGCAATCCTTTTTAAGAACTCTTTTGCTTTGCGTGCTCACAAATGCGGATGCAAATTTAAAAATATTTTGTAGTTCGCCACACGAATAGTATAAAAAATCCACAATCTTTTCTAATTTTGGGTCTGAAACCTATAGAAAACCAATTTTGGATATGATTAAGAAAAAAACACTTTTCCCTCTCGTACTCATTTTAGCGACTATTTTATCAACGATTCAAACCCAATCGCAAGAAAAATTCCTGCGTTTTCCTGCTGTTAGTCATGATGGTAGAACTGTTCTTTTTACCTACCAGGGTGATATTTGGAGTGTTGGTTCGGAAGGCGGAGCGGCCGTACGCCTTACCACCAACCCCGCCAACGACAGCCGTCCAGTCTGGAACAGGGATGGGCAGTCGTTTGCTTTCAGCAGCGACCGCAATGGAAACTATGATATTTTTATCCTCCCGCTCAACCAAAACCCGGTAAAACAGCTTACCTACCATTCAAAAAACGATGTGGCTACCGACTGGACGGGAGAAACCATCCGGTTCACATCTTCAAGGTATTACGCCCAGGTGGAACGCGAAGATGATATGCTCGCCATCCATGAAAGTGGCGGAACGCCCCACCGCTTTGTTGACGCCGTTGGGTTTGAGCCCGTAGCCTCGCCCGACGAAAAACTCATCGCCTTTGTAAGAGGTTCGTGCCGCACATCGCGTGAAGCCTACCGCGGATCAGCTAATCGCGATATCTGGGTTTACAACACAGAAACGGAAGAGTTTCACCAAATCACTGATTTTGATGGTAACGACTTTCAGCCCCACTGGAAAAATAACCGTGAGCTGGTCTTTATCAGTGCGCGCCACGGGAAATACAACCTCTTCGAAACAGCCGTAAAGGAAAACGGTGAGCGTGATGGCGACATTTCCGCCATCACCACCTTCAAAAAAGACGGGGTACGCTATTTTACCCTATCAGAAAATGGCAATACCATCGCTTTCGAAAAAGGAACAGATATCCATTTATGGAGAGATGGCCAGTCGAGCCCTATCGAGGTAAAAATTACCAAAGACTATATTTTTCCTGATAAAGAATTCAAGTCTTTTTCGAAAGGAATCTCTGATTATAAACTTTCGCCATCCGGGAAGCAAATTGCATTTGTAATCCGGGGGAATCTGTTTGTGCGCTACAATCACAAAATTGCTACTAAAGCAAGAACCGTGGTTAGCGGAAGCGACAGGGTAAAAAGCTTCGACTGGCTCAACGACAGCACCATCATTTATACCAGCGATAAGCATCAGCAATACGATATCTTTTCGGTGCAACCTGCTGAAAACAAGCCCACGCTTTTTGAGTCACTGACCTTCAAAACCGAACGTCTTACGAAGAGTGACGAAGATGAAGATGCCCTGACTATTGATCCTGAATCGGGGAAAATTGCCTATGTAAAAGGAAGAGGCACTTTGATCAGTGCTGAAATAAGCGCAGAAAAAATTGCTGAAAAGAACACCCTTCTTGAGGGTTGGTCCACTCCTTCGCAATTGACCTGGAGCCCGGATGGTCTCTGGCTGGCCTACTCACAGCGCGACATGAAAGGGAACCGGGAAATTTTCATCCATAAAGCCGATGGCAGCCGTAAGCGGGTAAATATCTCGCTTCACCCGCGCAATGATCACTCTCCCAGGTGGGGTCGCGATAAGCTGGCCTTTATTTCAGAGCGTAATAACGGCGACCAGGATGTGTGGTTCGTTTGGCTGAACAAAAAGGACTGGGAGCGCACAAAACAGGAGTGGAAGATGGATGAGTTCCTGAAAGACACGGCAGACCAGAAAAAAGGTGAAATCGTGATTGATTTTGATGATATCTACAAGCGCGTGACCCAGGTCACCGGCCTTCCGGGCAACGAATCCAGCCTGCAAATCAGTCCGGATGGCGAGAAGTTCTACTTTGTAACCAACCGCGATGACCGTAGTAATTACAAGGCTCCCAATGAGATTTATTCGGTGAAATGGGATGGAAGTGAACTAAAAGCAGTGTCGAAAGGCAAAAAGCAACCCTATGGTTTACGCATCGACAGCAAGGGTAAAAAACTGTATACCCTGTATCAGGGAGGGCAGCTCACACAGATCGACATAAAGTCGAAAAAAGCTCTGCCTGTTTCCTTTAAAGCCACTGCCACTATCAACTACCAGGAACAAAATGAGCAGAAATTTGAAGAGGGTTGGCGTGCGCTCAGGGATGGGTTTTACGATCCGGATTTTCACGGGCAGGACTGGGAGGCGTTGAAAAAGAAATACAAACCCTGGTGCATGGCTGCATCCACAAACAATGATTTTGCCTATGCTTTTAACCTCATGCTCGGGCAGGTAAATGCCAGCCATATGGGGCTGCGCAATAACCCTGAAAGGTATGAGGCCAATAAAACAAGAACCGGGCTTTTGGGCATCGACATCACCCCTGAAAAAGGGGGCATCCTGGTAAAGGAAGTCTTAGCCCAAACACCTGCCAGCCGCGATGCCAGCAAGCTGATGAAGGGTGATCTGATCAAACGCGTGGACGGCATGGAGGTAAACCTGCATCACAACTTTTATCAGCCGCTGAATAACGAAACCAACGATCAGGTGATATTAACAGTGGAGCGCGATGGCCAGCAGCGCGAGGTAGTGATAAGGCCCACCGGCAGCATCCGCACACAGCGCTACCACGATTGGGTTGAGGAGCGCCGGGAGCTTACCAATGAGCTGTCGGAAGGCCGCCTGGGTTACATCCACATCCGCGGGATGAACTGGAGCAGCTTCGAAGCGTTTGAGCGCGAGCTTGCAGCCTCGGCCTACAATAAAGAAGGACTTGTGGTGGATGTACGATTCAATGGCGGTGGTTGGACCACCGACTACCTGATGGCTATCCTTGATGTGCGGCAGCATGCCTACACCATTCCGCGCGGCGCCACCGATAACCTGGAAAAAAATCACGACCAGTTCAGGAATATTTACCCTTTCGGGGAAAGGCTTCCATTCTTCCCGTGGACACGCCCCTCGGTGGCCCTCTGTAACCAAAACAGCTACTCTAATGCCGAGATTTTTTCCCACGCCTTCAAAACCCTCGACATTGGCACACTGGTTGGCACACCTACCTTTGGCGCAGTGATTTCCACCGGCGGCGTGGGCCTTGTGGATGGTTCTTATGTGAGGCTGCCGTTCAGGGCATGGTATGTGAAAGCGACCGGAGAAAATATGGAACACAACCCGGCCGTGCCGGATGTTATTGTTGACAACGCTCCTGACAGCAAAGCCAAGGGAGAAGATCCTCAGTTAAAAAAATCCATCGAAATACTGCTTAAGCAAATCGACCAAAACAAATAACCATGATAAACCTTAGCGAACGCGATTTACAACAACTTAAAGAAAAAAACATCGACAAACAGAAAATCGATGAACAGATATTAAACTTCGAAAAAGGATTCCCCTACATCAGGCTGGTGCGGCCGGCCACAATCAGCGACGGAATCTTTAAGTTCTCTGAAAAGGAAACCGAAGATCTTGTAAACTATTACGATGGCTCGATAAAAAACTTCGACACCATCAAGTTTGTCCCTGCATCCGGTGCAGCATCCAGGATGTTTAAGGATTTGTATGCCTTCATGCAAAATTACACCGGCTCAGACGAAGACCTCGAGGAGCTGGATAACCAAAAGGGCTTCTCTTCCGTAAAGTACTTTCTTGACCATATTGAGGAGTTTGCCTTCTACGGCGATCTGAAAAGAGTGATGCGCAATTCAGGCCACGACCTTGAAGAATGCATAAAGAAGCAGTATTTCAAACTGGTGCTGGAGTATCTTCTCACGAGCAAAGGTCTCGATTATGCCAACAAGCCCAAGGCGCTGCTCCTCTTCCACCAGTATGAAGGCGGCCCGCGACTGGCCCTTGAGGAACACCTGGTGGAGGGTGCCAACTACGTAAAATCGGCTAAAGACAAGTCTAAAGTGCATTTTACGGTATCTCCTGAGCATATGGAAGCCTTTAAGCACGCCGTCAACCAAAAAAAGATTAAGTATGAAAGCAAGTTCAGGGTAAGTTTTGGCATCAACTATTCGGTGCAAAAACCATCAACAGACACCATCGCCGTTACTCCTGATAATGAGCCCTTCAGAAATGATGAAGGCTCTATCCTGTTCAGGCCCGGAGGGCATGGTGCACTGATAGAGAACCTGAACGACCTCGAAGAGGATATTGTCT
The DNA here is from genome assembly GCA_021767705.1 of Bacteroidota bacterium. GTDB lineage: Bacteria > Bacteroidota > Bacteroidia > Bacteroidales > JAIPAH01 > JAIPAH01. Next base: position 9,252 of record JAASSU010000021.1, read on the forward strand.
TTATCAAAAATATCGACAACATTGTTCCCGACCGCCTCAAGCCCCACACCTACAAGTATAAAAAGGTCATCGGTGGTTACCTGCTGAAAATCAAGGAAAAAATTGATGAGTACCTCGAGCTGCTAAATGAGGGTAGCGCCACTGAGCAAGAGCTTGAAGAAATGCGCGCTTTCGCGGAAAAAGCTCTGCTTATCAGCAACAATAAAGAGGCTTTCGGCAAGAAGGAATACATCGAGCGGGTGGACATCCTTTTCAATCAGCTCAACCGCCCCGTAAGGGTTTGTGGCATGGTGAAGAATGAAGGGGAGCCCGGCGGCGGCCCATTCTGGATACAGGAGCCCAGTGGCAAGGAATCGCTGCAGATCATTGAAAAAGCACAGATTGATTTTGACAACGAAAAGCAGGCCTCCATTGCTGCACAAGCAACCCACTTCAATCCGGTAGACCTGGTTTGTGCCCTGAATGACTTTAAAGGAGAGCCCTTTGATCTGAAGCAGTTCGTAGACCCTTCCACCGGGTTTATCAGCGAAAAATCGAAGGATGGGAAAAAACTTAAGGCGCAGGAGCTTCCGGGGTTGTGGAACGGAGCGATGGCCGACTGGATCACCGTTTTTGTGGAGGTACCCATCATCACGTTTAACCCGGTGAAGATTATAAACGATTTGCTCAGGGACAACCACAAATAGGAGCCCCCTTTTCTGAAAACAGTAGTAAGCATAATGGGCTGAAAAACTTTTTATCAGAAAAGGTTAGGAAAAGCTTTTTTAAAAAAGTATTTTTGATATTAAAATAAACAAGATAATTATGGCAAATTTAACGACAACCTACCTTGGACTCAAACTTAAGAACCCTCTTGTAGCAGGAAGTTCAGGGTTTACAGATTCTATCGACAAGCTAAAGGCTATAGAAAAAGAAGGTGCCGGAGCCGTGGTGTTAAAGTCTTTATTCGAAGAGGAGATTATCCACGAGATGCAGGAAACCTTCACAAAGATGACCGCCGAAAACTTCTTATATCCGGAAACATATAATCATTTCGAATATGAGGATATCGAAGATACGCTGGCTAACTACATCAAGCTGATAAAGAATGCGAAGAAAGAGCTTTCCATTCCGGTAATTGCAAGTATTAACTGCGTTACCAGTCAAAAATGGACCTACTTTGCAAAAGAGCTGGAAGATGCCGGAGCCGACGCCATTGAGCTGAATGCCTTTGTTCTCCCTTCTGATTTTAATAAATCCACGCAGGATAACGAAAAGCTTTATGAAGACATTGTAAAGGAAGTGCAAAAGCATACCAAGCTACCGATTGCATTGAAGCTTAGCTACTATTTTTCAAGCCTCGCCCCTACACTGCAAAAACTCAGCAAAACCGGCATAGGGAGCCTCGTGCTCTTCAACCGCTTTTACAGTCCGGACTTTGACCTGAAGACCATGCAGGTAGAACCCTCCAACGTGCTTAGCAATCCGTCAGACCTTACACAGTCGCTGCGCTGGATAGCTATTATGGCTGGCCGTGTGGATTGTGACCTTTCAGCATCAACGGGTGTCCACGATGGTAAAGGCCTCATTAAGCAACTGCTGGCCGGGGCCGATACCGTTCAGATTGCATCGACATTGTATAAAAACAGCTATGATGTTATTGGCGAAATGCTCAAAGAACTCAACAACTGGATGGATGAAAATGATTTTGCCAGTGTGGATGACTTCAGGGGCAAGCTGAGCCAGGTGAATGTGAAAGACCCGGCCGCTTATTAACGCGTTCAGTTCATGAAATATTTTAGCGAGAAATAGTATTAGAAAAAGGCAAAAACCAAACAAAGAATAAATCAGGCCGGAACAAAGGCTTCCGGCTTGATTTTTATTTCAGAAAGAGTTTAAATAACTCTCTCTTTTAGGTTATTTGACAACAATATTTAATTTTGTTTCGAAAAGGTATTCTTAAAACCAATCAAGATGGCAGATCTATCAACAAGTTACATGGGGCTGGAATTAAAAAACCCTATGATTGTAGGAAGCTCAGGACTTACAAACTCAATTGAAAAAATTAAAGAGGCCGAGGCCAATGAAGCCGGAGCCGTCGTTTTAAAGTCGCTGTTCGAGGAGCAAATCCTGTACAGCATCCACCAGGCGAAAAACGAAAGCATCCCTTCAAACTATCCCGAAGCAGCAGATTACATCAGCAACTACACACAATCGCAACATGTTGACAAGTATTTGCAGCTCATCAAAGCGGCGAAAAGCCAAACATCATTACCGGTTATTGCCAGTATCAACTGTATCTCGGACAATGAGTGGACAAGCTTTGCATCAAAAATTCAGGATGCCGGAGCCGATGCGCTGGAGCTCAATGTTTTTGTGCTGCCTTCTGATAACAAGCGCACCGGAGCCGACAACGAGAAAATCTACTTTGACATCATCGATAAAATCCTCAAAGAGGTTTCCATTCCGGTAGCCATCAAGGTGAGTTATTACTTTTCAGGATTGGCCCGGTTTATCACAAAATTAAGCTGGACCGGTGTGAAAGGTATCGTGTTGTTCAACCGCTTCTTCTCACCTGATATTGATATCGATAATTTCACCATCAAGGCCACTAATGTATACAGCACCGAGGATGAGCTGCCAATATCGCTACGCTGGGTAGCCATGCTGAGCGACCAGATTCACTGCGACCTGGCAGCCAGCACAGGCGTGCATAACTCTGCCGCGCTCATCAAGCAACTGCTGGCCGGAGCCAATGCCGTGCAGATGAGCTCCGTGCTCTACAAAAAAGGATTCTCTGTCCTTCCGGGGATGAAAAAAGACCTGGAAGCCTGGATGGATAAACATGGCTTTAAGACCATCGACGATTTCAGGGGAAAAATGAGCTTTAAAAAAGCCCAAAACCCAGCCGCCTATGAGAGGGTGCAGTTCATGAAGCACTTTAGCGGCATTGAATAAAAAATACTTTTTAACAAAAGAGCCGGAATGCACCATGGTGTTTTCCGGTTTTTCTTTTCAGAAACAGTATGAACAGCAACGCAAAACTTTTTTTATGCATCCCCGTGCTCGATGAGGAGGAAAATATCCGTTCGTTTTTAGAGGTTTTGCAAAACCAGGAAACCAGCTTCACTTATGAAGCCATTTTTTGTGTAAACCAGCCTCACAGTTGGTGGGAAAATTCTGATAAAAGAGCTGTATGCGAGCGGAACCAACAAACGCTGGATTACCTGTCACAGCCTTTTGATTTCCCGGTGACGGTGATAGACAAAAGCACACAAGGCTGGGATGAGAAGTATTACGGCGTAGGCTGGGCCCGGAAAACGGCCATGGACAAGGCCGCTGAAAAAGCAGAGAATGGCGATCTCATTTTTAGTATGGATGCCGATACATTTTATCCTCCTGACTATCTTGAAAAAAGCACACGACAGCTCCTCAAGCATCCTGAAAAAATTGCGCTGGCGATACCCTACTATCATCCCTTGCCTGAAAAAAGCGATGCGGCACGTGCTATCCTGCATTATGAAATTTACATGCGGCATTACGCACTGAATATGTGGCGTATCAACAGCCCTTACAGGTTCACGGCACTGGGCTCGGCTATGGCTGTGAAAACGGAGGCTTACCGAAAAGTAGGTGGTATCACGCCTAAAATGGCCGGCGAGGATTTTTACTTCCTGCAAAAGCTGGTGAAAAGCGGCGATATTTTGTTTTACGCTCCTGCCAAAGCATACCCGATGGCCCGATTCTCCGACCGGGTGGTTTTCGGAACGGGGCCGGCAATGATGAAAGGCGCCAGCGGTCAGTGGGACAGCTACCCTATTTACCATCCTTCTGTTTTTGATGAGGTTGCAGAAATCGATGAAGCGTTTAACCATTTTTATCGCAAAGAAGAGATTCTTCCGGCACTTGAAAAAATGAAAATCATCATCAAAAACCTGGACTGGCTGAAAAAGCTCAAGCAAAATTCAAAATCCGAAAAGGAGTTTTTGAAAAAATGCCATACCTACTTCGATGGATTGAAAACCCTTCAATACCTCAAGCAGCGCCAGAAAACCATTCCCGTTAAGGAAGAAGAGGTGCTTTCGGAATACCTATTGACTCACTATCCTGAGAATGCACTGGCGTTTAAGGAAGTTCTGCATTCGCTTGACTTCGCTCAAAGCTCAATAGCAGATCTGAATAATATTCGTAACCTTATGACTGCGATTGAAGATGAAATCCTGAAGGAAAGTTAAACGCCCCCTCCCCTTTTGAATGAGCATCCTGTTAAAGCCATGAAATTATTTCTTATTTTGTACTCAGAAAAATAAAGGACAATGATAACAATACTTGGGGCCACAGCCACCGGCAAAACCAAACTGGCTGCTTCTATTGCTTACATGAAAAACGGGGAAATCATCAGTGCCGATTCGCGCCAGGTTTATCGCGGAATGGATATCGGAACGGGGAAAGATCTTGAAGATTACTACCTGCACAACACAAATATCCCCTACCACCTCATCGACATTATGGAGCCAGGAGAAGAGTATAACGTTTATGCTTTTCAGCAGGATTTTCTGAATGCATACCACGAAATTGTATCGAAGGAAAAAACACCGGTGCTGTGTGGGGGCACAGGGATGTATATCGAATCGGTACTGAACGGTTACCGTCTGCAAAAAGTCCCTGAAAACAGTGGCTTGCGCCAGGAATTGTTAAGCAAACCGGATGAAGCGCTGAGGGAGATGCTTATAAAGCTGCGCCCCAACCAGCACAACAACACCGATTTAAGCGATCGCAAGCGGCTGATAAGGGCTATTGAAATTGCACGCTACGACCAGGAACACTCTGCCGAAGAGAAGCACTTCCCGAAGATTGATAACATCAGTTTCGGAATATATTTTGAAAGGCCGGTATTGCGCGAGCGCATTACGCAACGGCTCAAAGAACGGCTCAACAGCGGCATGATCGAAGAGGTGCACTATCTTTTATCGCGAAACATCACCCCCGATCAGCTAAGGTTTTATGGGCTTGAATACCGCTTTCTTACGGACTACCTGACAGGAAAGATAAATTATGACGAGATGTTTTCAGGTTTAAATACGGCCATTCATCAGTTTGCTAAAAGGCAGGTAACCTGGTTCAGGCGCATGGAACGCAAAGGCCATATCATCCATTGGATTGACGGGCAGCTTCCGTTAAATGAAAAACTTGATGAAGTGGAAACTATCCTTGCCAATCTCAACAAAAAACCGTCACAATAGAATCCGGTTATTTCTTTGGAACACGATAAGAGAAAGCATTGATATTCATGCCAGCACCCACAGATACAAAGATCAATGCATCTTCAGGATTAATCTGGTGCTCCGGCATCTCGCCCTTGAGAATGAGATCGTACATTATGGGTATGGTGGCAACAGAGTTATTCCCAAGCCAGTCAAGTGTCAGCGGCATAATATTTTCAGGCACCTTACGCTCGCCATAAAGTTTGAAAACACGCTTGACCATCGCCTCATCCATTTTTTCGTTCGCCTGATGAATGAGTATCTTTTTGATATCGGAGGCTTTCATACCGCTATTGTCAATCACATCACGAACAAGGGGCGGTACATTGTTGAGCGCGTACTCATAAAGTTTTCGTCCATTCATCTTTATGAATTTCCCTTTCTCAGAATATCCTTCTTTGTTGGAAGGCCCCATTGAAAGCAAATCGACGTAATCAACAGCGTCAGTGCGGGTTTTATGTGCGATTAAGCCCTCCTGCACTGTAGATTCAACCGCCTCAAGAATGACGGCGCCGGCGCCATCAGAGAAAATCATCCCGTCGCGATCGTAAGGATCAATAATCCTCGAAAGCGTTTCGCCACCAATAACAAGTGCTTTGGATGCGTCTCCTGACTTAAGGTAGTAGCTGGCTTGAATAACGCCTTCAATCCAACCGGGGCAGCCGAAAGGAACATCATATGCCACCGCATAAGGATTTTTGATCTTCATCTTCGCTTTTACGCGTGAGGCTATCGGGGGCAGAATGTCCATCTGACGATTGTCGTAGGGAATATCCCCGGCGTTATGGGCTACAATAATATAATCTAAATCTTCGGCGTCGATGCCTGCATCTTTCACCGCCTTCTCTCCTGCTATAGCAGCCAGATCAGATAAAACATGCTCCTTATCAGCGTATCGGCGTTCACTTATTCCGGTTATCTGCTTTAGCTTTTCAATAATCTCCTCATTATCTTTCTCAAGCTTTAGCCCATCTTCTCCATAAAACTCATTTTGAAGAAAATCTTCATTTTTAACAACCTTTTCCGGAATATATCTTCCTGTGCCACTGATGATTACATTTCTCATACCGAAGTTTATTTTTTCAAATTAAACCGCGTAAAGATAATGGGATTAAATACACATGCAACATATTATTCCAAAGCGCAGTAGATCATGCGATTTACTTAACCTGGAAATAGTCTTTATCTTTTTGTTTCCCTGATATTTACGCCACCATTCTAAATTACCTGTTATTTCTGATTTTTTACGCAAAGGTTTTAATTCACTAATTAAATATGACTCTGACATCTTCTCTAAAAGAATATCAGGTTTTAAATCTTTTTAAGATATTAGTCGACCAAACAATAAACATTCATCGCATTTTACTTGTTCCAAGGGTGACAAAAACAAATATTATGAGAAATTTAAGCAAATTAACAGCAATACTTTTTATTTCTGTCCTTACGCTTTCTGCATGTAACAATCAGAAAAGCAAAGAAGGGGAAATTGAAAAGGAAGCAAAAGAATTAAAGGATGCGGTAAAAAAGTCTCTTGAAAAAGATAAGGAAGAGCTGACAAAAAAAGCAAACGAAGAGTTAGAGGATGTCAACGAGCAGATTAAAAAGCTTAACGAAAAAATTAAGCAGCAGGAAGAGGCTATGACAGACAAGCAGAAGAAAATGCTGGATGAGCTTCAGGAGCAACGCAAAAAGGTGAACGAAGAAATCAGGCAAATCCAGACAGCTTCAAAAAAGGAGTTTGAAGAGTTGAAAAAGAAATTCGACAAAGACATGGATAAGCTTAAAAAAGAAGCGAATGATATTTTGGAGATGTTCTAAAAAATATCACTATCGAAAGGAAGCGGGCAAATAAAATTGTCCGCTTTTTTTAATCTGCCTTATTTCTTTGCATGGGGACAAAAGAGAAAGATCCATGGTGTTCTTCAGCTATATCCCCTCCTGATTTAATAAACCTCTTCATTTGCTGAACCGCCCCTTTTCCGTAAGGGATAACAATGATCCCCCCATCGCGCAACTGCTCAAAAAACACCTCCGGAATTTCGGGGGCTGCTGCAGTAATGAGTATTTTATGAAAGGGTGCATAGGCAGGCAATCCGGCGAAGCCATCACCGTAAAACAGATTGATCCCCTTGTATCCCAACGAACGAAGCTTCTTTTCGGCAGTTTCTTTGAGGCTCTTAAAGCGTTCGACAGTATACACCCTTGCCCCCAGCTCGGCCAGCACTGCCGCCTGGTATCCCGACCCGGTGCCGATTTCAAGTACGCGGTCGTTCTTTTTTATCTCAAGCAGTTGGGTTTGGATGGCAACCGTGGTCGGCTGTGAAATCGTTTGTTCCTTCCCTATCGGAAACGGGCGGTCCTGGTAGGCATATTCCTCGAAAGAGGAGTCGAGAAAAGCATGCCTTGGAATACGCATCATAGCATCCAGGATACGTTCATCTTGTATCCTGCCTTCGCGGCGTATCTTTTCTACCAGATTACGCCTCATACCTTTATGTCTGAAAGAATCTGTCATGGTTCCCGTTCATTCGATTTGCGAAGATAAAGATTTCAAATAGCAGAAAAAAGCTTTATTTTCGCGCCTTCAATAGCAATATAAAAAGTACTGACGCGTTTTCAATAATATTCAGGGGTTTGAAAGATTTTATGAAGAAAATTTACTTAGGTTTAGTTGTACTTATTCCCGTTCTGCTCACAGTTTCCTGCGACAAAAATAATGACGATCTGATTCCGTCATACATTCAAATTGACAGTGTGATGGTGACAGGGAATTTGGATATCAATGAAGGAACGCTCTCGCATAACATCACGGATGCGTGGGTGTATGTTGATAATGAACTGATAGGTACTTTTGAGCTGCCTGCCACCATCCCGGTATTAAAAGAAGGGGATGTGGATGTATTGATCAAAGCCGGTATTAAGCTTAATGGCGTCTCCGGCACCAGGGTGCCATATCCCTTTTATACCGATTACGAAATCAGCAATGTTACACTCACGAAAAAAGAAATTACGCCCTTACAGCCCGAGGTGATGTACCAGGAAGAGTCGATTATCCCGTGGCGCGAACCTTTCGAAGACAATGACTTCCGATTGAAAGAGACAGGCGACACGAGTGCTTTTCTTACTCCGGTGCAGGAGGCTTTCGAAGGATCGGGCAGCGGCCGCGTGGTGCTCGACATGCCTACCGCCATTTACGAAGCCACATCAGACACTGGCTATGTGCTTCCACGAAACGGAACACCTATTTTTCTTGAAATGAACTTTAAAACCAACCACCCGGTCACGGTTGGGATCTATGCCGATAACCCGGCCACGAATAATCAGCAGGCTTTAGTGATATTAAACCCCACCACCACCTGGAAAAAGATTTATATCAACCTGACCTCAGCGGTTCTGAGCACGCCCACAGCAACAAGCTACCGCATTTTTTACGGAACCACAAAAACTGAAAATGAAAAAACCGCAGTGATTGATATTGATAATCTTAAACTGATCCATTACTGATGAACAGAAATATACAAACCCTGAAATATATTCTTCTGGATTTGCTGAGTGCGATAATTGCCTGGACACTTTTTTTTGTGTACCGCAAGTACAGTGTCGATCCGACCATTATCGACAGAATCAGTGAGATTACAGCCGACAGCAACCTTTACCTCGGAATTACCATCGTGCCGCTATTCTGGCTGCTGCTTTACTACCTTTCCGGGACATACAGAAAAGTGTATCGAAAATCGAGGTTGAAAGAGCTGGGGCAGACACTGACCGTTTCTATTGTGGGGGTCACCATCATTTTTTTTACGCTAATCCTCGATGATATTATCGTTTCTTACAAGTCATATTACCGGTCATTCCTTACGCTTTTTGGCCTTCACTTTACCTTCACCTACCTCTTCAGACTGACGCTCACGGCCATAACCAACTACAGGATTCACAACAAGATTATCGGCTTCAACACCATTATCGTGGGAAGTAACGAAAACGCCGTGGATATTTATCATCAGATAGAAAAGCAGGAAAAATCTTCGGGACAAATCTTCAAAGGTTTTGTAAACGTTTATGAAGACAGCGATCTAAAACTTTCTGAATACCTGCCTCATCTCGGAAGCACTAAAGAACTGATATCCATCATTAAAGAAAATAAAATTGAGGAAGTAATTATTGCCATTGAACGTTCAGAAAACGGCATTGTGGAAGAGATTATTTCTGAACTTGAAAATATCGATGTTATCATCAAGATTATCCCTAAGATGCAGGATATTGTGCTTGGAGCGGTGAAGCTTGGTGGCATTTTTGAAACACCGCTTATCCAGATTTCACCTGAGGTGATGCCCACCTGGCAGCAGGCGGTGAAAAGGATTTTCGATGTGGTGTTCTCACTTCTGGCACTGCTTATCCTGTCACCCGTATACATTTTTACAGCCATTATGGTGAAGCTCTCCTCTCCCGGGCCGATCATTTTCAGCCAGGAGCGCATTGGCCGGCATGGCAAGCCGTTTATGATGCATAAGTTCCGGTCGATGTACGAGGATGCTGAAAAGCACGGCAAGCCGCAGCTATCGTCAGACGACGACCCGCGCATCACAAAATTCGGGAAATACATGCGGAAAACCCGCCTCGATGAACTTCCGCAGTTTTACACGGTATTGAAAGGCGACATGAGCATTGTAGGGCCGCGGCCGGAGCGGCAATACTTCATTGATAAGATCACGGAAAGGGCACCGCACTACCGCATGCTCCACCGCATCAAACCCGGCATCACCTCATGGGGACAGGTAAAATATGGCTACGCCGAAAATGTAGACGAAATGATCGAGCGCCTGAAATATGACATCCTCTATTTGGAAAACATGTCGCTGGCCATGGACTTCAAGATACTGATTTACACTGTAATTATTGTTTTTCAGGGCCGTGGAAAATAATCAGAGCTGCCCGTTTTCGATAAGCTGAACGATCTGCTCTATCTTTCGGTCCTCCCCGTCGGGGTCATAATCGCGCTTAAGGTTAAACCCGAAAATCTTGGCAAACGACTGCCAGAAGAAGGCGGTGAACTTCCCACGCAGTTCTTCCACCAGCTCATAAGAGGTCTCCCCTGTTTCCCTGTCTATCAACTTTAACAGGATGTGCCCCTGGGTAAATGTGAGCTTCTTCAGGTCGTCGCCATACTCTTTCTTCAGCTCTTTCTCTGCCTTTCGCATAAGCCTTTTACGCTCGCGGTCGGTCTTTGCGGCTTTCAGCTTTTCGTTGTAGGCATGCAGCTTCATGCTGGCAAGGCGGGCGTAAGGATACGCTTTTTTTACATTTTTGATAAGGCGGCGCGTTTTCCGGTCCGGACGCGTCTGCCAGGCGAAAACCAAAACCGGACGCAGATTTTGCACAAGTATGGTGTCATTGCCATCCACCTTCGCCATCATCGGTGTCATCCCCGTAATCTGCGGATCCTTCTCGCCCGGCCTTACAGGCCTCTGGGCTTCGGCAATCAACGAAAGTAAAAGAATAAAACCTGTTATGACGATTGCTTTTTTCATCACTCTAAAACCTCTTCTTCTTCAACCACCCGATTACAAACATTTACTGAAAACAATGTTTTTAATCAGGAATTAATCTTCGTTTTCTTTTCAAAATCTATTCCAAAAATACGCAAAAGCCAATAATTTCATAGGCATTAACAATCAGCAGGGCCTCTCGTTTGGAAATCAACAGAAAAATAACTAATATTGTATTGCAACCACTTTATACACCTACATTATGGAAGAAGCATTTCTTCATTTTTTATGGAAATACCGGCTCTTTTCAGGGCCGCTGAAATCTGCTGCCGGAGAACATATTTTTATTGAAAACCCCGGAACCCACAACCAAAATGCAGGTCCTGATTTTCTTACCGCCAAGGTAAGGATCGACGGCACCCTCTGGGCCGGCAACGTAGAAATCCATGTCAGCGCTTCAGACTGGAAGAAACATCATCATGATAAAGACAAGAACTATCAAAACATTATCCTGCATGTGGTCTATAATGATGATGAAGATATCGGGTTGAATGCGCCCACGCTGAATATCAACCAGAACATCGACATTGCGATGTATGACCGCTACAAAAACCTGGTCAACAACAAAAACTGGGTGCCCTGTGAGATGCTGGCCTGCCATGTCGACCATTTCATTTGGGAACAGTGGAAGAACCGCTTAACCATTGAAAAGCTCGAAAAAAAATATCAAGACATTGATGTGCTCTTGAAAAAATACCGCAACAGTTGGGAGGAGACTTTCTATGTGACGCTGGCACGAAACTTTGGCCTGAATGTTAACAGTGCCCCCTTTGAGCTTTTGGCCAAATCGCTGCCATTAAATGTTTTGTCGCGACATAAAAACAACCTCCTTCAGATAGAGGCCTTGCTCTTCGGGCAGGCTGGTTTTTTGGATCAGCCCCTGAAAGACGCCTACCCGAAAACCCTGAAATCCGAATACGATCATCTCAAAAACAAATGGAAGCTGCAGCCCATTGATGTCAACCTGTGGCGCTTTCTGCGGCTGAGGCCCGCCAATTTCCCGCACATCCGTATCGCGCAGTTTGCACAGCTCATCTACAAATCCACCTCCTTGTTTACCTACATACGCGAGGCCACACAACTTGGCGACATCAGCAACCTGCTGATTGTAAAAAGCTCTCCCTACTGGAATGATCATTACCGCTTCGACAGGAAAACACAGTCGAGCCCAAAATTCCTCGGGCAAACCGCCATCCACCTGATCCTTATCAATACGGTCATTCCGTTTCTATTTGCCTATGCCAAAAAAACTGGGCTCGAAAAAATGAAAGACCGTTCATTGGAATTCCTTACCGAAATCCCATCCGAAAAAAATCACATCATCAAGCACTGGAACGCTATGGGCATCGATAGTCCAAGTGCTTTCCACTCGCAGGCGCTCATCTATTTGAAAAAGAACTACTGTGTGCCCAAGAAATGTTTGCACTGCCCAATAGGAAAAAAGATTCTGTCTTGATTGTTTTACTAAATTTGTGTGATTATAAAAATTATGCATAACAGAGACACAGAAAAGACCCAAATCATACTGACCGCGGGTGCTATTATTAGCAGTGTGCTGATTATAGGCGTGGCTGGCTTTATGTCTATTGAGGATTTTAATTTTCTTGAAGCACTCTACATGACCATCATTACGGTAAGCACTGTGGGTTTTGGCGAACTTCACGAACTCTCAGATACCGGCAGGATTTTTACCACCTTCCTTATCATCAGCAGCCTGGGTGCATTTACCTACTCCCTGTCAATTATTACCCGGCACATTTTCGAAGGTCAAATCGGGAATATCATAGGCAAGTACAAAAAAAAACAACAGAAAAAAATGAAAAACCATGTGATTGTGGTAGGCTATGGCCGCAACGGGAAACAAACCGTTTCAGAGCTGCTTCACCATAAAAAACGCGTGTTGGTTATTGAGAACAACCACGATATTATCCTCGACAACAGCAAAGAGAGCTTTTCATTTTTGGAAGGCGATGCTACTGAAGATGAAACCCTTTTGCAAGCTGAGGTTAACAACGCCACTACATTAGTAAGCACCTTACCAAACGATGCTCAGAACCTGTTCATCGTCCTTACGGCGCGATCCCTGAACCCGAAGTTGACCATCATCTCGAGGGCATCAAGCGAAAGTGCCGAGAAGAAGCTAAGAATGGCCGGAGTGGATCATATTGTGATGCCCGAAAAAGTGGGTGGGATGCACATGGCGCGCCTTGTGGCCCGAAGTAACATCGTGGAGTTTCTCGATTACCTTTCTATCAGAGGGTCGAGCCCCACCATTATCGAGGAGATTAACTGCGAGGCCATCAATGAAAACCTGATAAACAAGTCGCTTTATGAGCTGGAAATCCGGAAGAAAACAGGAGCAAATATTATCGGGCTCAAAACCGTGCAGGGCGAATATATCATTAACCCTTCGCCGGAGGCGAAGTTAAAAAAGAACGTAAAGCTTTATGTGCTGGGAACACATGAACAAATCAAACGGATGAAAGAGATTTTAAGTGATATGTCGTAAGATTTCTTATATTTGCATAAACAGACCAGCAAGGCCATGTCATTCAAAGATTTATTTGGTTTTAACAAGAAAGAACGGATAGGGATTTTGTCGTTATCCGCACTGCTGATCCTGATGATTTCAGGCTACTTCTTTTTCCCCGGCCTCTTGCCTCCCGTAAAGGAAATGAGCGATAATGAGTTTAAGGAGGAGGTAGAGAAGTTCATGGAAAATCGCGAAAAGCAGCGTAAAGAGTGGGAGGCCATGCAGGAAAAAAAGCGTAAGGAACAGCGCAAAAATGATATCCGTAAAACAAAGGAGCTAACTCCATTCCCCTTTAATCCGAATGACCTGCCCACAGAGAAATGGAAAGCCCTCGGTTTTGGTGATAAGCAAATCGAAATTATTAAGAACTACGAAAAAAGTGGTGGCGAATTCAGGAGAAAGGGAGACCTGAGAAGGATTTACGGGATTGATGAGGATGAGTACAACCAGCTTGCCCCTTACATCCGGATTCCTTTTCAGGCGGCAGAAGAATCGGACGTGAGCCCCGAAGATGATTACACTCCTGAGAAAAAAGAAAAAATACTCGTCATTGAGCTTAATAGTGCCGACTCTGCGGAGCTGAGAAAAATATATGGCATCGGCCCGGCGTTCTCATCACGGATTGTGAAATTCAGAGACATCCTGGGCGGATACTACAAAAAAGAGCAGCTCTTGGAAGTGTATGGGCTCGACTCGGCTAATTATCAGCAAATTAAACAGCACATTTCCGTCGATGCCTCCAGGGTTAAAACCATTAATATCAACACCGCCAGCTTCAAAGAGTTGCTCTCACATCCGTATCTCGACTACTATCTTGTAAAAGAAATTACAGAGTACAGGGAATCTCAGGGGCCATTCAGCGACATTTCTGAGCTGAAGGAAATCCCGCTAATTTATGACGACCTCTACAATAAAATAACACCTTATTTATCAACACAATGAAAAGCAAAAAAATAATACATATCATCAGTTTGATTTGTTTTGCATTGCTGTTCATGGATGCCAAAGCCCAGGAAGATACGAACCTGATCAAAGAGCGGATTGAAACCTCCACAGGGTCAGAAAAGATTGATCACCTGCTGAAATTATCTGATGCATTTCGGGGAAATGATTGGAAACAGTCGCTCTCTGCCGCACAGGATGCTTTGTTCCATGCCCGCAAAATAAACGACAGCTCACGGATAGCGAGAATACAGAGTAAAATAGGAAGCATCTATTATTTCACTAACCGGCATGAAAAAGCTTCGGAGTTCTACAACAAATCGTTTAACATTTATCAAACATTGAATGACCCCCGCGGATTGGCCAACCTTTACCACAACATCGGATTGCTGCACCAGGGAAATAACCAGTATGACAGTGCCATCATTTTTTACCGTAAATCGCTGGACATTGAAGAAAAGCGAAATAACATCGACGGGGCGGCCGAAACCATGAATAACCTTGGTACGGTTTTCCAACTGATGGGCAAGTACGACTCAGCACTTGTGATGCTGAAAAGCAGTGCAAAGAATTATAAGCAAGTAGGCAATAAACGGAAGCTTCTTGATACTTTCCTCAACATCAGCGACCTCTACATGCGTAACGGATATTTCGAGGAGTCGTTCGAATACCTGAACCAGGCCATCAACCTTGCCGATAAGTATAACGACCTTGAAAGCAAGGCCATTGCCCTGAACCTGATGGCGCAGGGACATTATGAGATGGAGAATTTCTCCTTTGCCGAAAAGCTCTTAAACCAGTCGCTGCTGATAAGAAATAAGCTCGATGATAAAAACGGGGAGTCCATCCTTCTTAACAACCTCGGGTGGCTCAGCATGGACCTCGACAACCACGAGAAAGCCGATCGTTACTTCAGAAGAGCATTGAAAATACAGAAATCTGTAGATGACAAGAGGGTCATTTCCAATATCTACAGCAATATCGGAATCAATCTTTTAAGGCAGGAAAAGCCTAAGGCCAGTATTGCCTACTTTAATACCGCCATCGATATTGCTAAAGAAATTAATGTGAAACCAGAAGTCAAAAGAGCTTACGAACAGCTAATTATCGCCTATGCCCAACTTAGGGAATACGAAAAATCGAAAAAATACATGGAGGCCTTCTCGGCCATCGACGACAGCACGCGCCTGAGCAAGATTGAAGAAGAACTGGAAGGCTTGCTCAACGAAGACCAGCCGGTCGATTTTGGGTACTCTTACTACCTGCTCGCCGGATTGCTGTTTGTGCTTGTCATCATCGTCATGATAATTATCAGGCGTAAACGATAGGTTGATGTCAGTTATTTTTGTTCATAATTTTGCAGGATTCTAAGCCACAAGCAACCAGGTTTTACTGCCACCATATTTCATATCAGCTTTCCTGATTCACTACTTTTTCTATTTTAGCTAAAATTTTTACTGATGGCTAAAACGAATATCTTTAAGAAATTCCCACAGACGTTTTGGATTGCAAATACCATGGAGCTTTTTGAGCGCTGGGCATGGTACGGACTCTTTATGGTGCTGGCCCTCTACCTCACCAAATCTAAAGACGTGG
>JAASSU010000022.1 GCA_021767705.1 Bacteroidota bacterium
CAAATCTGGAGCGAAAGCCCCGACGGTAAACTGGCTATGGACACTAGGCCGTACGAAGCGGTCATCCAGCTCGGCTTCCAAAACAAGCAGGCCGGCGTTTACAGCATTGGCATTGAAGAAATTGCCGATATTCCAACCACCATTCTCGAGGACAAAAAAACCGGAGAATTCCATAATCTGCAAACTGATGATTACGAATTTACATGGAACCCGGAAATGGATGATGAAACCCGCTTCAAGCTGCACTTAAGCACCGTTGGCGTCGAAGACGAAATCAGCAACGAATCGCAAGACCTGCTGATCTACGCCAACAAGCAGAACATCTACCTGAAAACCAAAGAAAACACAGGTGTAATGGATGTAAAAGTGATGGACATCACCGGTAGGGTTGTTCTGCAAAATCAAGTCAATAGCAGCGGTACCATCACCATCCCGACAGATTTACAAACCGGTGTTTATGTGGTGGAAGTAATGCAAAATCAGAAAAGAACAACACAAAAAGTATATATCAACCAGTAGTAGAGACGGGCTATAGTCCGTCTCGATTGGAGACCGGAGCGTCTCATCAAAGTAAAGACGCGTTTTAACGCGTCTCAACCAAAGTCTCAACAAAAAACAAAAAAGATATGAAAACACTAAAAAAGACAGCAATAACAATCGTAATGATAATCGCAGTAAACGTAGCCTTTTCTCAAGCCCCCCCTGATCCTCCGGGCGATCCGACGGGCGATGGCAGTACGCCGGTAGGTGATGGCGGAGGAGCCCCGATTGGCGGCGGGGTGGCAATGCTCCTGGCCATGGGTGCCGCTTATGGCGGGAAGAAGGTATATGATTACCGGAAGAAAATAAGGAATGAGATGACGGATTAATGATGAAAACAGCCTGCCCTGGTGACATATAAAACCGGGGCGGGATTGTTTTTAAAGCTATATAAGTAGACTCATAAAACATCAGAAAGGAAAGGGTCATGTTCCTGGATATCTTTATCATTATTTATGCTTTATGGTTGCTGGTGTATGCGGTAAGCTGTGAAAACCGAAGTTCAAACGGTTTTGGTTACCTCATAATAGGAGTGGTATTTACACCCCTTGTTGGTTATGCCGTAATGTATGGCGAATATTTAATTCAGCATTTTGAAAAGCAAAATAAAAGACAGTTAAGGCGAACACAAGATCATTACAATGGCTTAAAAGAGGTGCATTTCATCAATAAAATCTAGAGTTTTCTGATACTACATGATGTAGAAAAGCTATTAGCGTTAAGCTAAATGAAAACAATAAGTTAAAATATTCTTTATATTTGGTTTAATGTTTTTAGCCATGAATAATATTTTAAGCCTATCTCTGCTTTTGCTGCTTTTTGCTTGTGAAACGAAAACAGGTGGAGAAATTGAGGATGTTAATACAACTTCCGGCACTATTATGGTTGAGCAGCAATCAAACCCTGAAATTTATAAGGCGATTAAAGAATACCGGGATGTCGGGAAGATGATGGATTCTCTTGAGGTGGCTGAACAGCAGGGAAATCCCGAGGAGGTTGCCCGTTTAAAGGTTGACTTGGCTGAGGAGTTCAGGGCCTCCGGTAATTATTTGGATGCCATCGAGTTTTTAGACGAGAGCCGTAAGACGATAGAGAAATACCCCTCAAGCAAACTAGCAGGGCAGTATTATAGTGTGCTTTCAGCTGTTTATTATGAGTTGTTTCTTCATAACTCAAGTTTCGCACTTGATTAAACCCCTGAAAATTAACAAAAAAATGTGAAAAAAAGTAGCATGATGTTTAGGTTAATATACTGAAATGTAGTATATTAACAAAGTTTCCAAACACTATACACCATGCTACAGGATAAAAATACAAAAAAGATTTCAGAGTTAAAAAACGGTTTTACCCATAGGTGGTTAGAACCGGATTTCATTATAGGTACATTACAGGGCTTTTCTTTTTCCTCGTTATGTAAAAGCCTGAATCCTATGAAATTGAGGGGATACAGCTTTAAATCGGTTTTTTCCATTTTAATTTGCATGCCTTTTGTTAATCAGCAGACGGTACATTCATTGACCAACGGCATCTTTAAAGACCACATTCAGGCCCGAAAAGATGTCTTCTATCGATTAAAGAATAACCCGTCGGTCAACTGGCGTTATATTCTATGGCTGTTTGCCTTAAAATTTTTGAACCTGGTAAAAAAGCATAGCCCGCATGCTTTAGAAGGCCCTACATGCCTGATTTTTGATGACAGTACGGTTAAAAAAAGAGGAAAAACCATTGAAAATATCTCACGCGTCTGGGACCATGTTACCCACAGTAGCGTATTAGGGTTTAAGCTATTGGTCATGGGATACTGGGACGGCACCTCTTTCATCCCGCTGGATTTCTCGCTTCACCGGGAAAAAGGCAAGAACAAAAACAAGCCTTATGGCCTGAAAAAGAAAGCCTTAAAAAAGCAATTCCGCAAAAAGCGTGATTCCGGATCGCATGGAAAAGCCAGGTCATGTGAAGCCCATGAAAGCAAAATACAAAGTGCTGTGAAAATGTTCCGCCGCGCCATCAGCCATGGACTAAAGATAGACTACCTGCTGATGGATAGCTGGTTTACATGTGAAGCGTTTATAGAAGCGGTACACAAAGTCAAAAACCAGCAGGTACATTTGATTGGCATGTACAAAATAGCTAAAGCCAAATTCATGTATCAGGGCAAGGCCTACACCTACAGCCAACTTAATAACACCCTCGGCCGCCCCAAACGTTGCCGCAGGCTCGGGCTATACTACAAACAAGCCCAGGTCACTTACAAAGGTTACGCCCTGACCCTGTTTTTCAGCCGCCAGGGGACAAAAGGAAAATGGCGGGTATTCCTCACTACGGATACGAATCTTTCCTTCATGCGAATGATAGAAATCTATCAAAAACGCTGGACTATTGAAGTGTTTTTCAAAGAAGCCAAACAGCTTTTAGCCCTGGGCCAATGTCAGTCGAACGACTTTGACGGGCAAATCGCTGATACAACCATTTCTATGATACGCTATCTATTGCTCACTTTGAAATACCGGTTTGATACCTACGAAACCATAGGCGAGCTATTTGCCCATGTGGAACAACAAGCCTTGCAATATCGCTTGGACGAAAGGCTGTGGGGCTTGTTCCAAGAGTTAATGAATGTACTTTCCACGATTTTTGACGGGGTTGACGAGCAAGAAATCATGGAGCAGTTCCTTCATAACAAAAAGGTCAATGAAATGCTCAACCGGGTATTCGACACCGGGCCTGAATTGACAGTAGCGGCTTAGCTGAAAATGGAATAATTATAGTACTGACTATCAGACGCTTAAACGAAACCAAAAGAAATACATTTCATTGTATCTTAGAGGTTTATCAACAAGTGCGAAACTTGAGTTCATAATAAAAGCAACAGGCACTACCTTGATTCGGTGGATTACTATGCCCATAAATCCGGACTGATAGCCAACACCTTAAACGATGATAAATTGAAATCAGGCGCTTTTAACCTAATAGGTGCCTCCAGTATCCACGCAGGTGATTATCTGAAGGCTAAGGCAATTCTGGATCGGGCACTTCGGATTGATAAGAAAGCAAATGATGCCCCTGAAGTGTCAATACTCACAAACCTTGCTTATGTCCACCTCAAGCTGGGAAATCTCGATTCGGCCTTATATTATTCTGAGAAAAGCCTGCATTGGGCGAATAAAAAAGGTGATGTTGTTTTTAGCGCTACCAACTACCGGATACTTTCAATGATATACACAGAAAAGGGAAGCGAAGCGATGGCTGCTGAAATGAGAGCAAACCAAGAGCAGCTGTCTGCTAAAAAAGATGTGGTGGTGAAATCGTTGATAACCAAACAGCTCTTGTTGAATTACGAGAAGCAAAAGGCAGACGCACAGATATTAGGACTCGTCCAGGACAGGTTTTTTCTGTTTCGTTTAAGCAGGTTGCTTTTAGTGGGTTTAGTGTTTGTTATTTTGGTTGGTTTGGTGATTACCTTCCTTATTGTGAGGAATCATCAGAAAAAGAAAAAAGTTGTTCAGCAGCAATTTGAGCTTGAGCGTAGGGAGCGGGCATACCACCAGGCTCAGGCCACTATTCTCGACCAGGAAAAGAAAATTGAGCAGGAGCGGGCCGAAAAGTATGAACTGGAATTGCAAATGAAGGATCAGGAATTGGTGTTTCAATCATTAAAGCAAGCCAATTTAGCCAAAATCAATCAATCGGTTAAGGATAGATTACTACCGTTTAGTGTTAAACTATCGAGGAAGGGTGATCAGGAGCAATTCAGAAAGGAGGTAGATACCATTTGCACAGAGGTGGAGCGCGACCCGCTTGCTGATTTTGAGCAGATGTTTATGCAAATGCATAATGGATTTTATGAAAAACTAACGGCCCTCAGCCCCGATTTAACCAGGAGTGAGTTACAGCTTTGCGCTTTGCTGCGCATGAATTTGCCAACCAAAGAGATGGCTAATTTGCTGTACCTGTCGCCATTTACTATCGACCAAAGAAGGCACAGCATACGTAAAAAGCTCAGTCTTGAGAATAATACAAACCTCAATAGTTTTTTAATTGCTTTGTAGAAATGAAAAAAATATAAAATATGAAAGCACCGGATTTATCGCCTTATTGTGTATTGTTAGCAGAAGATGACGAGGCCAACTACCGTTTATATGAAACGAAGCTGAAGAAGACAGGCATTAAAGTGTTGCACGCTGCAAATGGCGGAGATGCCGTTAAATTGTTTAAAGAAAACAAAATTGATATTGTTATTATGGACGCCATGATGCCAGGCAAGGATGGCTTTGCAGCAACCACAGAAATCAGGGAAATATCTCCAGAAGTGCCCGTTATCATGCTTACGGCATATGCAAACCAGGACTCCATTAGAAAGGCAGTTAAAAGTGGTTGCACCGATTATTTATCGAAACCTATCGAAACAGAAGTGCTCTTTAGCGTGCTAAAAAAGTGGCTTATCGGGTAACTCTAAAACAATTTTTTTGCAATACATATATTTGACTCACCCTATTTTCTTTCTTTTATTGAAACTGACCTTTTTTATATTTCATCGCGCTATAATACCTCTCCTGTATTGAAGGAATAATATATTTACAATCAAATAATTATAATTACGCATAATATTTTCAATAGATTTTTATCTCTCCTGGTTCTTTCATTTCCTATACTCCCAAGCTATTTTTGATTGAAAAGCCATATAAAACAATATGCAACGGTGGTTCATCATAATAGCAGGCAATTCTGACACATTTAGTCTTAATGCAGAGGCTATCGAAAACCAAGGTGGCTATGTATTTCTTATCAGAACGGTGCCAATACTATACAAGCTACCAAAATCAAAAGGTGCTCTTTCTGCTGTTGTGATTGACGGCGATCTGTTTAATGAGTTTATTAATGAGGATTTTGTAAAGCAACTTCGTCAGGTATCCAATAAACCATTGCTTATACTGACATCCGGATTCAAAATCGACCAGTTAAAGCAAGCCATAGAGCTTGGGTTTGATGAATACTTTTCTAAACCAATCACCACGGAGCAACTTATCGAATTAATCAAAAAATACAGTAAACAAATAAATTAAAACATGGAGGTTTTATGAAACAACTAACACTATTTATCCTGTTAATGATAACAGGAAGTACACTCTTGTTTGCTCAATCATATAGCGGGGGCTCTGGATCTGAGGGAGACCCGTGTCAGATTGCTACTAAAGCAGAGATAAAATATTTGTCAGAAAATTCAGGGGAATGGTCGAAGCATTTTATCCAAACGGCCAGTATCACATTCGTTGATATCGATTTCCAAAGCGGTGGCGGTTTTTATAATAACGGCGATGGTTTTATTCCGATTGGGAATGGAACAACAAAATTCACCGGCAGCTATGACGGGGATGGCTTTACCATTGACGATTGTTTTGTGAGTGGCTCGGTGACGGGAGAAGAAAATAGTGGCGGTCTGGTGGGCGACCTCAGGTATAGAGCTGTGATACATAATTGTGGGGCTGATGTTACAGTAATTGGTGAATATAATGTTGGCGGTTTTGCCGCAAGAAATTTTAGCATTGATTATAGATTGATAAAAAATTAATATTATGATAAAAACAAAATTAGTTTTAGGAATTATGCTGACAATCTTATTGGCATTTGGCACAGGTTTGATGGCGGAAACAGTACAAATTGGTTCTGGTAGCGCTGAAACAAAATATCTACCGATACGTTTTTACTATTGCTATACATATTCTCAGCAGATTTATACACAGAGTCAAATTAATACAGCCGGAACAATCACAAAAATAAGATTCTACTTAGATACTGGGACTGGAACAAGTAGTACTGATTGGACTATCTATTTAGGACATACTAGTAAATCTAGTTTTTCATCTAATAGTGATTGGATCGATGTAAGCTCATTGACAGAAGTTTTTAGTGGTACAGTAACTTATCCAGCAGCAGGTAACTGGATGGAGATAACCTTGGATAGTTCCTTTAATTACAATAACTCGGACAATTTGGTCGTTGCTGTTGATGAAAATGAATCAGGTTATGGAGGTTCTTCAGAAAGTTGGGGAGCTTTCACAAGTTCTGCAAACACAGGGATATACTATTCTAACGATTGGACAAATCCCGATCCGAATTCACCACCATCCGCAAGTTCTCGAACTGGTGAGCTATCACAAATTCAATTTGAGATATCAACCCCTATGTCATTTGAATCTTCAACTACTGAAACAGCCAGTACAGACCCAGTTTTTAAAGGTTTTACTGAAAATCCAATTGTGAGATTGAAAGTTGTTACTTCGGGTGAACTTAGCCCATTCGATGCTACCTCAGTCTCTTTTAATACCAACGGCACTACCAATACTTCTGATATAACTAATGCAAAAGTGTTTTATACTACCAGCACAACTTTTTCGAATTTTACCCAATTCGGTTCAACAAATGGAACTCCGAGTGGATCTATGACATTTACAGGAACCCAAACTCTTTCTGAAGGTAATAATTATTTTTGGCTTACCTATGATATACCAACAGCGGCAAATATAGGTAACGTAGTAGATGGTGAGTGCAGTTCAGTGACAGTAGACGGCACCGCGAGAACACCTGATGTTCAAGCTCCTGCAGGTTCCAGAACTATCAACGCTCCTTACCAGATTGCCACAACCGAAGATTTGATTGAACTTTCCAACACTCCCGGTGATTGGGGAGCTCATTTCATCCAAACCGCCGATATCGCATTCAATGCAGACAAAACCCAGGTGGACTGGGACGGTGATGGTACTGCAACCTGGGATACCGAAGACCAAAAAGGCTTTTCACCCATTGGCAACAGTGCAACCTATTTCACCGGAACCTACAATGGAAATGAACACATCATTAGCAATTTATATATATCACGTGTCAGTATGTTTCAGGGATTATTCGGTTATGCTTCAAATGCCCAAATTGAAAAACTCGGGATGGTTGATGCTTCAATATATGGGGGTGACTATACAGGAACCTTTGCTGGAAGAGCTTCGGGCACTGTTATTAGTGAATGTTTTGCCAAAGGTAATGTCACTGCTTATACTTCTGAGTTTATTGGCGGACTGGTGGGAGAATCATCTTCATCCGGCACCATCACCAATTGTTACAGTCAGGTTACTATAGGCGCTGATGTAAAAGTTGGTGGTATTTGTGGTGGTAATACATTTGGTTCTGAGATCAACAAATGCTATCATACAGGCGAAATAACAGCCTCAGGCGGAGCTGACATATATGCACTGGCCGGCAACCTCGAAGAAAGTGGACCTATCACAGATTCATATTGGGATGTTGAAACCACCGGGCTGGATTATCAACCAGTCGGTGGATCAGGAAAAACCACCCGCGAAATGCATATGCAGGGAACCTATACCAATTGGGATTTTATGGAAGAAACATCCAATGGTTCTGAAGACATCTGGGGAAACAACCCTGTATGCAACGATGGTTATCCTTTCATTTCCTGGCAGGGCCACGGCCACTATGCTGATACGCCAGAAGGTAGCGGGGAGGAAGAAAATCCCTATCAGATTTCAACGCTGGAGCATCTATACTGGCTTGCTCAAAATTCCCCTGATTGGGATAAATACTATGAGCAAAGCCAAAACATTGATGTATCAACAGCAGCATCCTGGTATAATGATGCCGGATTTTTGCCCATAGGAAATCAAAATAATGGATTTACAGGTCACTATGACGGGCAGAACCACACCATTAATAATTTAACCATCGACCGCAGTACATACTACGTTGGTTTATTTGGTTTAGCAGATGAGGCAACCGTTGAATATTTAGGCCTCACTGATGTTAATATAACAGGCAATGATTCTACGGGCAGTCTGGTTGGGGGCATAATAGGCTCCTCTTCATTGATAAATTTTTGTTATTCTACAGGCACCATCAATGGTTCGGATATTATCGGCGGACTCATCGGTTATAATGAATCTACAGTAAAAAACTGTTACAATGAAGCCACAGTTAACGGACATCATACTGTTGGAGGGCTTATGGGATCTAACTACGGAACAGTGCAGTATTGCTATAACTCCGGTAGCATAAACGGCAGTTCTGAATATGTAGGCGGACTGATAGGTGTAAGCTCGGAGGCGGTAGAAAACTGCTACAACACAGGCCCGGTTGATGGTTTTGGCTATGTTGGAGGTCTCATTGGCTCTGGTTATTCTGAAGATGGCTACACGGCTTTAAATTGTTATAGCACCGGAGCGGTAACCTGCTCAGGAAGCGATGCAGGAGGGGTAATGGCCTGGAGTTGGCCAGATGCTGTTGCGTGTTTTTGGGATACCCAGACCAGCGGGCAAAGTTCAAGTGACGGGGATTGTATTGGAAGGACTACCCTAGAAATGCAAATGGAATTTAAATATGTAGGCCATTATTCCTGGCAAACCTGGGATTTTATGGAAGAAACAGACAATGGCAGCGATGATGTCTGGGGCCTGAATCCTTTAGAAAACAACGGTTACCCCTTCCTTAGCTGGCAGGGTTATGATCACTACAGCGATCAGCCGGAGGGAAGCGGAACAGAGGAAGCCCCCTATATTGTTTCGGGTTTGCCCGAACTTTACTGGATTTCTCAAAAAACAGACCGTTGGGATGATCATTATCAGCAATCCTGCTCTATTGATGCTACCTCTACAGAACTGTGGTGCAATGGAGCCGGTTTTATTCCCCTCGGAATCAGCGATGCTAACTATTTTTTTTCAGGCAACTATGCTGGTCAGGGTTACACCATTGACAATCTCAAAATTAACCGGCCCACCGTAGATAATGTAGGATTGTTTGGTAAATTCGAATCTGGCGAAATTTCAAATCTCGGACTAACCAGTTTATACTTTAAAGCGAATTCAAAAATTGGCGGCCTTGCTGGTATAACCGATATTTTACCTCCTATTAATAATTGTTTTACTACTGGCACCATTATCGGAAACGGTGACTATATAGGAGGCATTATTGGTTCAGTTGTTGGTGGAGTAGATATAACCAACTGCTACAGCCATGTCGATGTCAAAGGAGAGGATTATGTGGGCGGCCTGATCGGCGCTATGTCCAATTCCTTCGTCACGAATTGCTATTCAACAGGATTTGTCTTTGGATATAATTACACAGGCGGCCTGATTGGAGATGGAGCTAATTGGGTGGACAACTCGTTTTGGGACACTGAAACATCCGGGCAGGATAATAGCTCAGCCGGCACCGGAAAAACCACCGCCGAAATGACTACCCTTAGCACCTTTACCAATGCCGGATGGGATTTTTTTGGCGAAACAGCCAATGGCTCGGATGATTACTGGGATATGGATGAATCGGGAGAAGTAGAAGACGGCTATCCGTTTTTGGGCTATCAGGAAACCCCCATGGACTGGACCGGTGCCGTAAGCAGCGACTGGAACGATGCAGGCAACTGGTCAAAAAGTTTGGGCGTACCCAATCAACACAAAGACATCACCATTGACGCCACAAAATCGCACGATCCCGAAATCCCCAGCGATGGCGCCAGCATCAACGACCTGACGGTCAATAATGGAGCTACACTTACAATCGGAGATGGCGGCTCATTGATAACCTATGGAGACATCACCAACAACGGCACCATCACCATCAAGCGCAGCATCACCGATGGCGAGTGGCATTTGGTTTCTTCACCCATATCGGGCGCTACTGCAAATATTTTCCTGGGGGATTATCTCAGGTCGTGGGATGAGCCGGGAGGCCAGTGGACAGAGGTTACTGATGAAAATACAGCATTATCCCCGGCGCAGGGCTACCTGCTATGGGGCGTAGCCAAGGCCACCACCCATACTTTTACAGGAACGCCCAATACCGGGGAGCAAAGCATCAGCCTGACCACAGGGGGCGGAGGCGATCAGCAGGGCTTCAACCTGGTGGGCAACCCTTATCCCTCCTCTATCGACTGGTCGGTGCTTGACGACACTTACGGAGCTGTTTACTATTATGATGCTGCCAATAGCCACTACGATACTTGGAACAACGGTTCAGGAACCAACGGGGGCCAGCAATACCTTCCGCCGGGGCAAGGGTTCTTTGTGTATACAGATGGCACAGAAACCAGCTTTACAGTCGACAATACGGCCAGGGTGCATGACAATGCCACCTCGTTTTATAAAAACGCCCCGAAAGACGAGGCAAACGAATTGCGCCTCGTGTCATCCGGTGCAGAAGGAAAGACCGATGAAACACTTATAATCTTTGATGAAACGGCGCAAGCGGGATTTGAAGCGCAGACCGATGCCTGGAAGATGTTTTCAGGAACGGAGGGCCTGGGCGAGATATATACACTCCCCAACGAAAAAGCCCTGGCCATAGATCGCCGTCCACTGGAAAACATTATTCAGCTTGGATTCACAGCGCCGAGCGAAGGTGAATATTCACTAAGCCTTAACGGCGAAACCAAGCTCCCAAAAGTTGAGTTGGAAGATACCCAAGAAGAAGTTTTCCACAACCTGAAGGAGAGTGCCTATGCGTTTGATTGGGAGCCCGCAGATTCAGAAACCCGCTTCAAACTGCATTTAAGCACCGTAGGGATGGAAGAGCAGGAAGCAGAAGAACCATTCAGGGTTTATGCAGCCAACCAGCAGCTTTACATTCAATCTGAGCTCCGGGGCGAAATACAGGTAAGGTTACTGGACATCACCGGGCGTTTGCTAATGCACAGGCAGGTAAGTGGCAGCGGTGCCATCACCATGCCGACAAGCCTGCAAACCGGCATATACCTGGTGGAAGTGATGCAAAACCAGAAAAGCAGCGCACAAAAAATATATATCAACCAGTAGTAGAGGCGGGCTATAGTCCGTCTCGACTAGAGACCGGAGCGTCTCATCAAAGTAAAGACGCGTTTTAACGCGTCTCCATAAAAACAGTAAAGACGCGCTATAGCGCGTCTCAACCAAAGTCTGAACCAAAAACAAAAAAGATATGAAAACACTAAAAAAGACAGCAAAAACAATCGTGATGATAGTCGCAGTAAGCGTAGCCTTTTCTCAAGCACCTCCTGATCCTCCGGGCGATCCAACGGGCGATGGCAGCACGCCGGTAGGTGATGGTGGAGGAGGCTCGATTGGCGGCGGAGTGGCAATGCTCCTGGCTATGGGCGCCGCTTATGGCGGGAAGAAGGTATATGATTACCGGAAGAAAATAAGGAATGAGATGACGGATTAACAGGGTGGTTTCCGGGAACAAAAAAGTCCCGGTAGTTTTTTCAGGTGCGAGGGCAAGGCCTGTCTTTGACTTTTGTTAAAGAGCGGGCCTTTGTTTTGATGGTATGATAAGTTAAGAAATGATGACAATAAGAATGCAAATATTTCATCTGTGGAATCGATTATATACGGAGGCAACCTGAAACTGGCCAATGCTTCATCCCAAAAAGAAAAACTCCCCGGACGAAGATGCCCGGGGAGAAAAATAAAAAATTACACTTACTCATGTAAAAATTAACTTGTGTAGGTATGCACGCTGTTGGCTGCCGTTGGCAGGTAGTTAACGCCAAACCAGCATATCAGCAGGATGACGAATGCCAGTGTCAGTGTCCAAAGTGCCCATGAATGCTTTTTGCGGTGTTTATACCTGATGTGAATGTATATCAGGTACATAAACCATGTGAGGAAAGCCCATGTTTCTTTGGGGTCCCAGGTCCAGTAATGGCCCCATGCTTCTTTGGCCCAGAGGGCTCCGAAGAGCAGCCCGAATGTCAGGAAGGCAAACCCGATATAAACGATGTTATCGGCGTGCTCCAGTATTTTTTCCGGATTCTTTTTGTTGTAAATATACCACAGTCCGTGCAGCCCCATCAGCGAAGTCGCGGCGAGCATGGCATACCCGATGATGTAGACAATCACGTGGGGCACAAACCACGGGCTTTGCAGCGCCGGCATCAGGGTTTGGTCGTAGGTGTCTGGCTTCATCAGGTTAATAAAGACGAAAAGCAAGGTCATGCCCATGCTGTAATAGAGCATCCAGTTGAGCTTCCATCGGTAGAAGAGAATCAGTCCGGTAATGCTCAGGAAGAGCGAATACCAAACGCGCGTTTCAGCCAGTGTCCGCATAAACGGCCGACCCAGTGAGATCCACATTCCGGCAGTGAATACAGCCAGCACCAGTATTCCTGCAATCAGCAGGATATCGCGCAGAAGCTTTTGTTTATTAAAAACATTCAGTGCCATTCCACCCACAAGCAGTGCGGTGGTGGCGTATGTAACGTAAGGATATATCGTCCAACTCATAATCTTCTTATTTTTTCTTTCCGAACAACATCAGGTACAGCGAGCCGAAAATCAGCATAAAAATTCCCGTATAAACTACTTCCAGCCATGGGTCGTAAACCAATTCCAGAATACTTAGCTCCGAGTATTTGCCCAGGCGCGAATCGTAGCCACTCTGGTAGATTTTCCAGCTTCCGTATCCGAATGGTTTATTCACCTCAAGGGTAATGTCTTTCTCTTCGCCGTCGGGCGTCAGAATAGTGATTTCTGAGGCGTAGCGTTCAGGTGATGGAGTAAGCATCACTAAAGTAAAGGCCCTCGACAGAGGGAGTCGCTGTGATTGCACCCATGCACTGCCGCAGGTGACCCACTCTTTTCTTGAAATGTTCTTATCGGCATTGGTAGCACTGATAAGTGCTGCCGGAGCTGCTCCACGCTGCTCAGAGGCTTTATAACCGTTTTCGGCCGGAATGGCATCCGGATAATACTCTAACACCTCGATTTCCCACTTGCCAATGCTGGTCTCGAGGTTGTCTTCAATAGACACCGGGTTCAGGTCTTTTTTCGTTTTTAGCAATTCGCCGGTGATGTTGCTGTAGATGGCAATTTTCGGCGGATATTCATCCATCACAAAATCGTGAAGTGTAATCTCGAAAGGCACCCGGTATTGGTTTTTGGCGGCGTCGACAGCTACTTGTTGCGTGCCGCCTTCTTCGAGGTACATGTTCAGGCGTTTCAGGTCGGCCGTTCCCAGCGAGGCTGAGACAATTACAATCCATAAGCCTCCGTGATTGAGAAGGTAGGCTACCTTTTTAAGTGTAACCGGCTTGGTGAGGCGTTTGTATATGGAGAATGTCAGCACCGTTAAAAGGAAGAGAGCTACCAAGAGGTAAGGCCATGACCGGGTGATGTGTGTCAGCCCTATTTTTGTGGTAAACTGACCCGCCACATCATCCTGTGGGATAAAGCCCATCATCAACACCAAAAAAGTCATTGCCGAAACAGCAGCAATGGCCGAAGGTATGCTTACCAGCCACTTAACTGTCTTTCCTTTTACAACGTAATAAAAAACGGCTGTGAGAACCACATAACCGATGATGATAAATATATTGACCGGCCATTCGGGAATAATGGTTTTGCCGGAAGTAAAAGCTTCTATAAGAAATCCCGCTATTATAAGTCCGAAGACAAACGAAAAACTCTCGCTATACCCCCAGAGTTTTTTGTGTTCACGCCCCCCGTTTTGCTTGTCTGTCATATTCCTCTCTTTAAATAAAAATCAGTACAAAAATACTTAAATTCTTTCAATTAGTGTGTTTCGTGGTACCCATTTATCATGCTTTTAAAATGGCTGCTCACTTTTGCTCCAAACGTACTAAAATACAAGTGTATAAGTATAAAAATGGAAAGGAAGAACCCCATGGTCATATGCAATATTGCTGTGAGTAGGGTGCCGCTGATCCCAAAAACCTTATGGATAATCATTTCCGGAAATAATAGTGCAATTCCGGAAAGGATCACCAAAGGGGTGGCTACATACATCACGGCAATATAGGCGACCTTTTGCAGGGGGTTAAACTTCCGGTTTTCGTTTTCCGGAAATGGAGGCTTCTCGCCTTTAAACACACCAAAAAGATAGTATTGGGCTTGTTGCGTAAGTCGCTTTAAAAGCCCCTTGCTACTGAGTTTATAATATTTACCATTCCAGGTGACAATATTCCCAACCACGAAAAATATATAATTTATTACCAAAGCAATGCCGGCGATGTTATGCCAGGTCACCGAAGGTTCGAACGGAATGAGTGGAGAGTCAGGATCTGAATACTGAAGGCTGACCCCTGTAATGATAAGCGCAATAAAGAGTACGGCATTGATCCAGTGCCATATTCTTGTCCAAACGGGATATAGATATATTTTTTCTGACATGGTTTAGCGTTTTTTAGTGATGAAAATCCTTAATAAAGCATGAACTAAGATTCCTCCAAGTGTTAAGATGAAGAGTGCTATACTCACCTTGTTAAGGGTTTCATTCCTGGATGCACCAATCACATAACTGTCGTTCAGGATAACTCCGTTGACGAAGCCGTTTTTCTTTCTGTTCTCTTTTACCTGGTGCTTATACAATGTGCTTAAGAGTAAGGAATTTTGCGAGTGACACTCGACACAGTTTCTTACTGCACTGTCAGCAGGCATGACTTGGTGAGCAATCAGCAGCTCTTCATCAACCGCCGTATGACACTCAATACAACGAACACTGTTGAAATGTGCCTGTTGGTTTGGAAGCCAGTCGTGCTGCTCCAGTACGTTCATTTTTTCGCCGGTCAGTAACTTAAACTTGTCTTCATTGGCATGACACTCGAGGCACTGTGCATTGTTGTATGAAATAATTTCTTTGATATCAGTGGTTCTTCGGGCTTTAACCACATAAGAGTGTGGGTCGTGGCAGTCCCAGCAAGAGAAGTTATCGCCTTCGCGCTCATAGTGCACGCTTTCATAGTAGGCGTCTTCAATTTTAGAAAACTGGTATTTCTGATCGGTTTCTGTAAATCCATGGCAATCGGTGCATGTATACAACTGCTCCATCCTGGCCGCGGGCGGATGCGGATAGCTCTCGTAGTCGCCTGAGTGGCAATCTATACATGCAAAAGAGAAGTGGTTTGATTGATAATAGAGCGAATCGTCCAGCAGGTAGCTCTCACACATTTCCTTCCTGACTTCCTGCCCGGTATTTTCGTTGGTATAAGTGTAATATTGCTGTCCGTGACAATCGAAACATGCTTTGTTTAATGGCTTGATGTCGTTAATAATTTCCTGGCGATCATCTTGTGCTTTTACTATAAAAGAAAATGTCAGTGCAGCAATAAGAAAAAACAATGGCTTATTCATAATAATCAGCGTTGCGGTTTAACAAAAACAGCAAGCCAAAAGTTATGCTTTTGGCTTGCTGAAGTATTTTGCTACTCTTCACACTCACTCATGGAGCGCATATAAGTAATCAGAGCCCAACGGTCTTCCTCATTAGGAATCTTCTTTTCGTAGTTAGGCATTTCGTCACGACCAATAATAGATTGATAGTAAATTACACCATCAGATTGGTTTTGGAAATCACAAGATGTGAAATCATCGATAGGTGCTTTCAGGCGGCGGGCCATCGGGCCGTCCCCTTCACCCTTTCTTCCGTGGCATCCTTTGCAATTGCGGCTGTAAAGCGATTTCCCTATCATCACCATTTCTTGGTTGTCGAGGCTGATAGGATTTTCCATGTTTTGATATTCTTCCGGAACATCCCATGGCTTTTCGCCCTCGCCCTGAGGAACAAAGGATGAAAGCATGATCACTAAACCGAATGTTAAAAATATTGCTGTTAACTTTTTCATAATATAATAGTTTTTTAAATGATTAATTAAAAACTCCAAAGACGAGTAATATTGAAACCAAGTAACCAACCTCCATCGGTTGGGTCGTTTTGGTTGAACATTACATTATCCTGATTTAATATTCCATAGCCGTTTCCTGCAAAAACCTGGAAAACGTGTGTTGCTGTGGAAATCTCCCAGCCGATTCCAAAGTTTGGTTCCGGCTTGTTGTTAAGCGGAATATACTCTTGCATTCCTTCAATATGCAAAGGCAGATCGGCAGTTGCAATAATGCTGGATTGCGGGCTTACACGGTAGCGGGCACCCAATCCAATTCCGGCTTTATCATGTTCAATTCCATGCTGCACTTTGTTGAAGTGCGAAAAGTGTGCCGAAGCTTGCATGCTGAAAAAGTAACTGAACTTACGGGTTAAAATCAGTTCGCTGAAGAAAGATGCCCGGTTTGAGAGCGAAAACTCTTCGCCCAAAACATCTTCTGAACGGCCATCAATAGCCATGTTACCAAAGTAAGTAACAGTGAGAGGAATAGTGCCTCCCCGCGTCTGTTCAATAATGTTCCATTTCCACTGAAGATCGGTATACTTTTTATTCTTAGTGGCTCCTATCCCTATCATTACATCGCTTCTGATGCTGTAGTTCAGTCCCATTCTGATGTTTGACGGGGCATAGAGGCCAAAGAAGTCGCTGATGCCATTGTCAAGCGTACCAAAACGGTGATGAATCACAAACTCCAGTGTTTTTTCATATGGAATATTCATCGTTTGCTTATCGATAAGGTAGCCACTGTTAAAAGGTGCTCTGACCGGCGACATGTCCGGCTCTTCTTCCTGAGCCATCAATGTGGGTACTGATAAAAGCAGCAGTGCCGGAAGTAGAATATATGTGATAATATTTTTCTTCATAGACTTAGTTTTCTAATTGTTTTTAGCTCCTTGTTCAATCCATTGCAATATGGTAGCTGTGGCTTCTGCCGTGCTGTAAGTTTTCATGCTACCTGAACTCATCGATTCATAAAGAACACTGTTTTCGGGTGTTACCGTATCAATCATATCGTTTGCAAAGAGGCTGCTGTAAGCGTTTGCTTCTGTCAAATCAGGTGCAAAATCACCTGTGGCATGGCATCCGCTTGAATTACAGCTTTGATTGAAGATAGGAATGATATCAGCTTTAAAGGATAATTCCGTATCCGGGTCAATTTCCACCGGCTTTACGCTTTCATATTCGCATGATGCCACTATTGCAGTGATAAACATCAACGGAATAATATATCTGAATAATCTTTTCATAGACTAAATAAACTTTATTGGTTTCTTTTACGAAGAAAGGTTTTAGCGACCTTTTAAAGCACACTAAAACCTTTCATAATATCAGTTTTTGCTAATTATTCCTGAAGGTCAGCAAGAGTGTTAGCCAACAATGCTTTCGCATAACGATGGTTGTGTACTCCAAGGCTGTAATCTTCAAGGACAAACAGGTAATTGTACACTGCACCTGCCTTATTGGTTGGGTAAGTGCCGGGTACGGCATGGTTCGATTCATCTAAAAGGCCTTGTGCAATCAACTCAGCCTTCAGCGTGTCGAGCATGCCCTGCACATCTGTTTGTGTACCTGCAAAGT
Source organism: Bacteroidota bacterium (assembly GCA_021767705.1). Classification (GTDB taxonomy): domain Bacteria; phylum Bacteroidota; class Bacteroidia; order Bacteroidales; family JAIPAH01; genus JAIPAH01. Next base: position 17,771 of record JAASSU010000022.1, read on the forward strand.
CAAAGTCTTCAATACCTTCGTGGCAGTCCTGGCAACCAGCAGTGTTTCCAACGGCATGTCCGTGATATTGGTAAGACATTGCCATTTGGTGTCCGCCTGCTTGCACGCCATAAGCTTCAGCCATGTGGCAAGTCACACATCCCCCTTCCATGTCAGTATGAGGCCCGGTGGTGTAAGCCAAGTCGCCGGGGATTTCAAATCCACCATGAGCTGCAATCATATTGGCTTGTGTGCCATGGTGAGGGCCCCAATATGGAGAAGTGATTGTAACTTCACCTTCACCCGGTGTTGTGCCAATAATTCCTGCGTCGCGAGCCTGGTGACAGTTGGCACAGGTGTTTCCGGTACCCTGATCAGTTTCTCCACCAATAATGAAAGTAACGGGATCAGCACCTTTAAGCTGCCAGTCTTCTGGTGTATAGGTTTCATGGATATTGTGACATGTGCGGCACCCTACTGGTGTTGGGTTCGACATTGCACCTGAAGCAACCATATCAGTGGCTCCGCTTTCCATTACATCATTAAACCCTTCATTGGTATGGCAACCGGCGCACCCGGCATCGTTTCTTTCGAAATTTCCGCCTGTGGCGTGCACGGAGTTTTCCCACTGAAGTATACGTGCTTTAATATCGGTTGACATGTCGTGACATGTTCCGCATTGTTCTTCGCCGTCAAGACCATCAGCTCCGTCAGCTCCGTCTTCACCAGCAGGCCCTTGTGGGCCTTCTTTCGTACAGCCAGACATTATCAGTCCTGCTGTGATTATTAAGCCCATTGCCAATGAACTTAAAAATGGTTTTAACTTATTCATAATCGCTCTGTTTTTGTGTTGTTAATTAACTCACATTTGTTAGCGCAATATTACAGCTATGCCCGAAACCCTGCAAAGATTAGGTGATGAGGTTTATACGGATTACCATTGATATTTTATTATAGACCTGATGATTTGTATCAATAAAAAACTGATCTATATCAATGTATTTATTTTTATTCATACATTTGTACCTATGAGTACGATTGAAAACTACTTTACAAAAACCGAACATTGCAGAAATTGCTTTGATTGTGACAGGAAGTCGCCGTTATTTAAGCATTTGACTAATGGGGAGTTAGAGGAGCTGAGAAGTGAGCGGTATGAAGTAATTTTTGATGCCGGAGAGACTATTTTCAAGCAAGGTTCTTCGTCTACCCATACGGTTACATTAACTTCGGGATTGGCTAAAATGTACCTTGAAGGCAAACACCGAAACATTATTATGAAGCTGATTAAGCCCAGTGATTTTTTTGGTGGGCCCGGTATTTATGTGGATCGCAGACATCATTACACGGTTAAAGCCATCACAAAATGCACTTGCTGTTTTATGGGCGCTGAGTTGTTTAAAAAACTGGTCCGTCAAAATCGTGACTTTGCCGAGGCCTACATTGAAATGGTCAACCGTAAAGCAATTATCAGTTTCGGGAAAATTCTTGAGCTAACCCAAAAGCAAATGCCCGGTCGCGTGGCCGGCTCTCTGCTGTATCTGAGCAATGAGGTGTATAATTCAACAGATTTTGTAATGAATATTTCGCGCCAGGAGTTAGCAGAACTCAGTGGTATGACGAAAGAATCGTCGATCAGAATTTTGAAAGAGTTTAAAGATGCCGGATATCTTACTGTGGATGGGCAGTACCTTATTCTCCATGATAAAGAGAATCTTCAGAAAATATACGATAACGGATAACTTGCAAGCCAATTGCCAGGGCTTGTTCATATCTATTGTCAAAAAAGAATAAAATATCAAAATTCAAATCCCAAAGAAAGAACAAATTTTAATTAACGTGAGTTCGATATGATAAATATGAATTTGTTATTGAACAGATCCCTCCCTTCGATGCCTTCGCTTCGCTCAGCATCTTTGGTCGGGATGACAAATTCATAAAGCGCAGCAAGGGAAAAGGGCGCTCCGACACCTTGTTAAATATTAAATGGGTCGGAGCGCCCTTTTCCCTCATCGCTATTCAAAATACTGTCTATTCCGATGGAGCCGATGTAGGAGGTGACAGAGGCCCGCCCGAACGACTAACCTCGTTCAGTCGGGCGGGAATCTATTGAATTGTAATGGTCTTACATCGAATTCACGTTAATTAATCAAATTTGGAACAATTTACTAAAGCGAATGATTTTGTAGCCAAACTTTAGCTAATCTTCATCCTGAGGAGAAGATTTCAGCTTGGAATTGCATTTTTTGCAAAGGCTTTGGTTTTTCTGGTCAATGTCTTCTACATAGGTACTCGAACGCATCACACAGGTTGGGTTGTAGCAATGTACTAATCCCAGCGTATGCCCTAATTCATGGATGATTTCTTTTATCAGTCTTGATTTTTCCAACTCTTTATCAGGTTTTAAGCCGTAGTATTTGTTTTCGAGCCTGTAGTTGGAGGCGATAGCTGTTTTCCCGTTAAGGTATGCCTGCCCATAGATGAAGGTCAGAATGGGGATAAATAAATCCACATTGAACAGGGCCACAAGTTTTCCCGGAATATTTCCATACTCTTCATTGACAAACTGAAGCAACAGGTTGGCATCGTATTGCCTGCGATCGATGTTGTAAAACAAGCTCAGATCTAAATGTCTCTCTTTCAGATCTACCGGCAGGTTCAGTTCTTTCTCAACTTCTGATGCAAGGAGTTGTAGTAGCTGCCTGTCAAATGAACCAAAAGCAATAATTGTGATATTATATACATTATCAATGGCCATTTGATTGCTTCAAATCATACTTCTTGATTTTATTGTAGAGGGTGGCCCGATCCACTCCCAATGCTTTTGCTGCCCGCGAAATATTCCAGTGGTACTTTTCGAGGATATCCTTAATGTGGTTCTTTTCAATGTCGTTCAGGCTCTCTACTGTTTTTTCCTTGCTGCTTTCATCAATGGGTAAGTCTTTTGCTCTAATCTCTTTACCATTACCTATAACCACAGCTCTTTCGATCATATTTTCCAGTTCTCTTACGTTACCCGGAAAATCATAATTTTCCAAACGTGTAATGGCCGATTTGTCGATGCTAACCTCTTCCTTATTCATCGATTGGCAATACTTCTTAGCGAAGTGCTCCGCCAGCAGCCTGATATCCCCCTCGCGCTTGCGCAGTGGCGGGACATGGATATTCACCACGTTTAAACGGTAATACAAGTCCTCCCTGAAGGTGCCTTCATCCACCATTTTTTTCAGGTCTTTGTTCGTGGCGCACACCACCCTGAAATCTGATTTAATCTCCTTGTTACCGCCAACACGTGTGAAGCGGCCTGTTTCGAGCACTCGCAGCAGTTCTACTTGCATTTTTGCAGAAATAGTGGCGATTTCATCGAGAAAAATCGTTCCGCCATCCGCCATTTCGAAGCGGCCTTTCCGGTTGAACATCGCCCCTGTAAAGGCCCCTTTTTCATGACCAAAGAGTTCACTCTCAAGCAGGCTCTCGGGTAGAGCCCCGCAGTGCACGCTGACCAATGGGAAGTATTTCCGTGGAGAGTTGGCATGCAGTGCACGTGCGATCAGTTCCTTTCCGGTGCCGCTTTCTCCGGTGATAATGACTGAAGAGCCGGAGGCAGCCACACTCTCCACTTCGCTTAAAACATTCATCATCGCCTCACTTTCGCCGATAAGGTCATCTACATTTTCGAGCGAAATGACTTTTTTCCGTAAAGCCTCATTTTCCTCTTTCAAGGTAATCTGACTGGTGGCATTCCGTATAAGGTGCGATAAATCATCCGGATCAAAAGGCTTGGTCACGTAGTCGTAAGCACCGTCTTTGAGTGCCTGCACGGCAGTGTCTACCGAAGCGAAGGCGGTCATCATAATCACAATCGCATCTTTATTCAGTGCTTTGATGCGGCGGTGCATTTCCAGTCCGTCCATTCCCGGCATTTTAATATCGGCCAAAACAATGTGGAAAGGTTCTGATTCCAGCAGCGACAAAGCCTCTTTTGCATCGGCAGCGCACTGCACATAATAACCGTCCTCGATGAACCAATTGTACAATGAATCTCTTACCGACTCTTCATCATCTACGATAAGTATGGATATTTTTTCACTCATGATTTTGTCCTTTTGCTTTAGTCATTTAGTACGATGGTTAAATATTATCGCTTTCGCTTTTCAGCGGGAGCAGGATGGAGATTTTTGTTCCCTTTCCGGGTTCGGAATCCACACTGATTTTTCCCTGGTGGCTTTGCACGATGCCATGAACAATGGCCAGCCCCAGGCCTATTCCGCTCGCCTTTTGCTTGGCGGAGAAAAAAGGCTCAAACAGGTGTGGAATATCTTCGGGAGCGATTCCAATACCATTGTCTATAAAATCGATCTGTATGTGTTGGTCGTCAGGATTTAGTGTCCTGAACTGAATTTCCCCGTTTTCGGTGATAGCCTCAGAAGCATTCTGGATAATCGCCACACAGGCCTGTTTAATTTGATTTTCAGCGCACTGAACAATGTCTTTTTTGGCTTCGAAATGTTTAGTGAAGACAATGTGTGACATTTCCATCTGGTGCTCAAGCAGATCGTAGGTTTCGCCAAGTATTTTGTGAAGGTGCTGGGGATAAGCATTCTGCTGATCTCTTCTCGAGAAATCGAGGAGGCCTTTTACAATATCGCCACAGCGCTTGGTTTCCTTTTCAATGATGTCCAGATATTTCAACATGTTTTGCTGAGCCTGCCCATCCATCTGCTGGTTGCGAAGTTGTTTGTTTACCAGCTTCGTGTAGGTGAGCACACCCGACAATGGATTGTTGATTTCATGTGCTACCGATGAGGACAGTTTGCCCAGTGAGGCAATCCGCTCCACATGAATCAGCTCCTTTTGTGCTGCTCCAAGTTCTTCGGTTTTTTTCCTGACTTTATATTCGAGCTGTTGCGACCAGTTTTCGAGTTCCTTGTTAACGGTCTGCAAATTATCCAGCATTTTATTGAATGCAAAAGAAACCATCTTGATGTCTTCAAGCTGATTCTTTTTTACCGGCAGGCGAGTGTCATGGTTTCCTGTGGCTACCAATTCGCTGGCGTAGATAATTTTGCTAAGGGGTTTGCGGATATTGCGGTTGGTGAAAAATACAAACAAGCCCATCAAGAGTAAGGTGCTAAGGCCTGCCAGCAGGTAAAACTGTGTGGATGACTCCTGCATGGCATTGTCAAAATTCTTGAGTGGCACTTTTATGATTAACGAACCCAGAACCTCTTCCTCTTTGCTGTGAGCATGGCACGCCGCGGTGTAACAGGTGCGTTCATTCAGGATAGGCGAGCGGATTAAGAGGTAACGGTAGTCAGGGGCATTCGCATTCATAATGCATTCATGGCCCACATCCACAATTTGGTATGCTTTTTCTTTCCTTGGAAAAAACTGGTTATTGTTTGCATGGCAGTTTATACAGTTAGGATCGCTGTGCCCTTCGGCACCGGGAGGAAAGGAGGAGTAGGCCAGGTTGCCGTGTTTGTCGTACATGTTTACCTCATCAATCCCCTCCATGGTGTTAATGATATCCAGGGTATTTTGGAGCTCTGCTTTGTCGTTTTCAAGCATTGAATGGTAAAGCGAACCTTCCACCATCGAACCGATATTATTCCCGTTCTGTAAAATAATTGTTTTCAGGTGGTTGGAGTAAACCGACTTGAAGATGATTCCAAATGAAGCAAACAAAAATAACGAAGAAAGAATAATGAGGTATACTACCCTGACATAAATGGAGGAGCTAAAGCGGATAGATTTCCTGAAAAACGGATGCTTGAAATAGTCCTTAATCATTTTAGTTTTCCATGGTTTAAAAAGTCATCAAATGCCATGGATTTCTCAACCCATGGCATTTTTTCTGCAAGTTAATTAATCTCAGGATGAAAGCAAAATTTTGGCTTTAAACAGGATTTTCCTCAAGGAAATTTTTCTGAAAATCTTTCCATGCTTCTTCGGGAAGCTCCTGCAAGGCTTGCTCTCTGATTTCACCCCCATCCTGCAACACTGTCATTGATGGTGCCGGCGAGTATTTTTGCAGGCTTTGTGCTACAAAATCCCTAAACCTTGCCAGCTCATTTTGCATCCACTCGCTGGTTTGTTTGCCCAAAATGAATGTGTTTGTTTCTGAAATCCAGTTTGAAGGCTCCACCTCAAGCAGCCAGCCTTTTTGGTAGAGTTCTTTATCGCTGAAGTCATTTTCATGCGACTTGCTGTTAATCACTTTACCCGAAACCGGCGCAAAGATTTTTAGTTCCTTTCCGTTTTTGATGGCGGTGGCCATCAAATCCCCTTTACGGATGTTTTGTCCGGGTGAGGCTGCTGGCTCCACCGCACAGGTTCCAAGCGTTCGCGCCAGGAAATCATCAATACCTGTTTTGGCCACGCCGTTGCTGTTTAAGAAAGCCCAGGTGTGGTTGGTATTAAAAAAGATTCCTTTCGGGATGGACAATTTGTTGAGAGAGAGTGTCCCGATAGCCTCTTTCACCGTGCTCATAGCTGGTACTTTCCCGTTAAGGATTTTCCATACCGGTATCAGCATGAGAAAGAAGACAATGGTGATGAGATATTCGATGCCCTTGGTAGCGAATAAATCGTAATTATGAAATCCGTCCATAGTATATTGTTTTAATGATTTTTATTAGCCCAGTCGGGTGATTTCCTCAGAACAGGCATTCTTCTGACAATCCAGCGGAAAACCCATATTTCAAGGAAAATAATGGTTAAAGTAACTACAAACTCCTGCCAGGATGGAACATATTGATCGGCTGCATCCCAGCGGAAAGCAATGATGGAAACATTCATGCGGTTGAGCATGATGCCCAATAGTGTTAGCAATGCTGCTATTTTAATGACTACATTTTTCTGTTTTACACAGCTATAGCAGAAAAGAATCATAGGAAGCACCACGAACCCGATGATTTCAAGCAAATACCAGTAGCCCATATTAGAAGAGAGGTATTGCCAGTTTTGCTGATGCACGAAAATCAGGATGGTCATCACAAAATAGAGGAACATCCCTCCGGCGGAGATTTTAGCCAGGGAATGCAGAATCTGGTTGTGATTGTCGGGCCCTGAGTGCTGATCGGAAAATACTTTCCGGCTGATAGATCCTTCGAGGATGACGAGGGCGATTCCTCCAAAAACACTCGACACTACAAACATCAGCGGCATGTATGAGTTGTACCACAGCGGGTGGATTTTGTCTACGGCCATCAGGAACAGCGCGCC
>JAASSU010000157.1 GCA_021767705.1 Bacteroidota bacterium
GGCATCTGAGGGTTTGTTAGCCCAGGCAGCCAGCCAACACTTGAAGCCGCGCTCACTCATATCCATCACCCAGAATTTTGGCTCTTCGTAATCCGCGCAATAAGGGCTTTTTGATGCAGCCTCAAGTGCCATCGTTTTTATCTTTTCTAAATCTTCATCATAAGCTACGTAAAATTCTACGTGTGCCCACTGATACAGGTCATTCATTGAGAGGTTCACGAAATCTTTTTGCAGCATGCGGCTGTTGGGAACAATATAGCGGCGCCAGTTCCAGATTTTAAGCACGGTGTGTGTGATGGTAATGTCTTCGATGGTTCCGTAGTGGTCATCAACAACAACAGTGTCACCAATCCGCACAGGATGCGAGAATGAGATAACAATACCTGAAATCAGGTTTTCAATAAAAGTGCGGGCGGCAATACCAATAATCACAGAAAAAGCCGCTACCAAAATTGAAATAAAGTTAGCCGGGATGCTGTTCAGGAATGGAAATATCAGAGCAATAATCCATACAAGGGCAATCGTGTAAAACGACATTTTTTTAATGATGGAAAAGCGCGTTTCCATGTTTTCGATGGCAGCTTCACGCGTTTCCTTCACAGGGCGGTTTAGTGGTGTTCTGGTTTTGATGGACTCAAAACCCCTTTTGAGCCGTATGTTGGTGCGCCGTTCTTTTTCTACGCGATTGATATGACGCTTGCTGAGCCACAGCAATATGATTCCTACCGGAATGACGATGGCAAAGTAGAGCATATCATCAGTTAACTGAAAGTCCATAGTCTTTAATCATTTAATGCTGCAAAAATACTCTGAACTTTCAATGTGGCAGTGAGATATCGTCTTTTTGATGTACTTTTTTCTAAAAAATTTTTAAGGTCTATAAATTGAAATATGTGATTAGGTAAATTCAGGAATATTTTATTTGAAATCAATGATTGGAGTGTTATTTTGACGATATGGTTCTCTTGTTTAGCTAGTCATGGAATAATTATTTTATATTTGGATGCTTTAGAATTGACCAGAAATCCAAAGAACTAAATTATTCTGATTTAGCTTTTATTGGGGCAATGATTAACTTGAATTATAAACCTTTCAATAGTAGATGTTTTTACATGTCTTCAACAGAGAAGCTTTTGTATTCGATTTCGTACTCTTTGAGATGTTTCCTGAGCCCTGCAGCCTTTTCGATCAGCAGGGGAAGACTGATTTTTTCTTTGTTGAGTTTTACCTCGCCTATCAACGCTTTCTTTTCATTTTCATTTATGGCCACAATATCAATCTCGTTTTTGTTGCCTCTTTCCCAATAGGATCCAATTTCAGAGTATTCTCCGCTCAAACTAAGCTTTTCCCTAAAATAAGTTTCGAGCCCCTCTCCCAGAAAAGTGGAAAAATCCCGCCGTGTAATTTTCTTTACATAATCGAAATTACCGATTTCTATCGCACTACGATATTTATAAACAAACCGAAACCAGAAACGTAAGAATCGATCATTGATTTTATATTTTCGATTTTTGCCTTGGGGCTTACTAAGAATGGGTGTAACTTTTTGAATGATGTTATAATCAGTTTCCAGCTTTTCAAGGTAGCCGCCAATTCCTTTTTCAAGAATCGACTCGATCTCATTTCTTGATGTTTTTGAAGAAGCAATGAGTGCAAGGATTGAAAAATAAGTGGTGTATTCTTTTCCAAATTCTTCAACAAGGGTGTTCTTGCCTTCCTCCAGCAGGTATGAGTTTGGACGGAATATTTCATCAAGCATTTCGTTAAGCGTACCAATTTTTTTATCGGCAAAGATTTCGACGTATTTTGGTAATCCGCCTGTAATACAATAAAAAGATAAAAGGTCGTGGTTCGAAAAGCCTTTATTGATATCAGATAGAATAGTTTTTAGAGATTTAATGTTAAATGGTTGTAGCATCAATCGCTCATTTGCCCTGCCAAACAATGGTTCTTTTGCATTCTCAAAGAGTTTTTTCATTACGGAATATACCGATCCACTCACGATCAGGTTCATTTGCGTGGAGTCTTTTAACCTGTCCCAGATATTTTGGAGATCACTATAAATCGAAGGGTTAATACGTTCGAACTCTTGAAACTCATCAATGATCAGGTTTATTTTTTGTGACTTGGAAGCTTCCATTAAAAGTAAAAAGAGGTCTTTGAAGTTTTTTATTTCACCATATACCGGGAAACCGTAGATATTTTTCACCTCGGAAACATACTCTTCACAAAGAAGCCTTTCACTTTTTCGTGCAACAAAAAAGTACAAAAAATTGGTGTTTTCCAGTGATTTTAATGCCAGTTTTGTTTTTCCCACCCTTCGTCTGCCTGTGATCACTGTCAGTTTTGAACCTGAATTCGTTTCTTCTCTTGTGGAATTCAGAAGTTTAAGCTCTTGTTCCCTGTTATAAAATTTCATAATGCAGTTTTGTAACATCCATTACTGTAATCCATATTACAGTAATAGAAGTTACAATAATAATATATTTATGCTGTTATCGCAAGAAGAGTGTCAAAAAAAGTAACGTTAAGTAAGTCTTTACTCATACTTCAATGCCTCCACAGGGTTAGCTCTTGCAGCGCGGTATGCAATTGTGATGACCGTGAGAAAAGCGATAAACAAGGTGGCAAAGATGCCGGCAGCACTGAAATACCATTTGATGCTGATAGCATAGGCAAAATCCTGCAGCCACCGGTTCATCAGCAGCCATGCGGCAGGAGTTGCCAGCAACCCGGCAATGATAACCAGTCGTGCAGTTTCGTTTAATTGCAACCTGACAATATGCGCCACGGATCCGCCCAAAGCCTTCCTTATGCCGTTTTCGCGGGTTTTCTGTTCGGCAGTAAAGGCTGCCAGTGCCAGAAGCCCCAGGCAGGCAATGAAAAGCACAAGCAAGGAGAAGAACATAAAAATGGTCAGCATGTTTTCTTCACGACTGTATTGCTTGTCGAGACGATCGTCGAGCCACGAGTAAATAAACGGATGTGACTGGTCATATTTGTTCCATAACGACTCAATCTCAGCCAGCGTTTCCTGGTTTTGCTGTTTCATTTTTACTCCGATGCGATAGGAACTTGGTTTGCTCAGCAGCATCACCATCGGCTCAATATCTTTATGTAGCGATTCGAAGTTATAATCATTGACCACACCAATCACTTTACCGTCGACACCCAGTCCGCACCTCATTTCCATCCCAACCGGATTTTCTTCTCCCAGAAACTTTACTGCGGCTTCATTCATGACAAAACTTTCGGTAACATCATTTTCATATTCTTCTGAATAAAAGCGGCCGCGTGTAATATCAAGCCCCATAAAATCGGCAAAGTGATGATCAACATAGAGCATGCTCATGGTTTTCTGAATCGTTTCACCATCCTTGTCGATGTAGAAAAGCAAACGTCCGTGATTGTATCCCGGAAAGGAAGAGGTGGCGGCTACTTTCTGAATATTCGGATTGCTTAGCAGCTCTTGTCGCAGCACATCAATTTTTTGGATGGCAGGCGAGCGGCGGGAGTCATTAAAAACAAGAGTGTTTTCGTCGTCGAACCCCAGCTCTTTTTCACTCATGTATTGTAACTGAGAATAAACCACAGCAGTGGAAAAAATCATGGCAGAAGAGATGGCAAACTGCACCACCACCAGTATTTTCCTTAAAGCAGCCGTACTGATTTTGTTACTATTTGCTGAAGAAATGCTTCCACTCTTCAGTGCGGTGGCCGGACTAAAACCCGACATTACCACGGACGGATAAATACCGCTGAAGAGCCCGGTAAACAGCCATACCGTAAACAGCATAATCATGAAGTGGCTACTGTGATCGCTGGTTAGCAGTTGATATATTGAGTATTGCTTGTTGAGCAGAGTGTTAAAAACCGGCATGGCCAATTCAGCAAGCACTAAAGCCAGCAGGGTGGCAACCAAGGTTATGAGCATGGATTCGGTGATGAATTGCACGAATAGTTGTTTTCGGTTGGCCCCGCTCACTTTACGTATGCCCACCTCTTTAGCCCTGCGAATAGAGCGCGCAGTTGCCATGTTGATGTAGTTGATGCTGGCTATCAGAATGATAAACAATCCAACAAAGCCAAAGATGTAAAGGTATTTGATATTGGTGTTGGATGGATGGTCGTAGCTGCGACTCAGATCAAAGTGAATGTCGGTGAGGGGCTGTACATCAAATTTGGCGGAAGCATTTACGTCATGCTGTGCAATCCAGGGGTCAATGGTTTCTTCGGTCCATTTATCTACTTTTCGATTGAATTGTTCCAGGTCAAGTGGTTTGACGGACTTCAGGTAAGTATAGCAGCAGATGCGGAACCAGTCGCGGGTATAGGGTTGGAGTTGCTCCTGCGAGTAGCTGTAGACAGAGCGCAAGCCGTTAAAGTCGAGATGGCTGGGTTTTCCGTTGTCAGAAATCACAGCGGTGATTTTAAGGTTATGCCCGTTCAGCTCCAGCGTTTGCCCTATCGGGTCGCTATCGGGGAAAAACCGATCGGCCACATGCTTTTTAAGTACCAGGCTGTTCGGATCGTGAAGCGCGTGTTTAAAAGAGCCGTCTATCAGTTTGTAATCGAAGACATCAAAGAAATTGCTGTCGCTGAAATAGAAATTATCCAGGTTAATCAGCTTTTCATCTTTACGGATGGTTTGGGTCTGGGCGAAAAACAGTTTCGTGCCGGTTTCGATTTCAGGAAACTCACGTGTAAATGTTTCAGCAATATTGATGGAAGTAGGGCCAAAGCGGTCTTCCTGTCCGCTCAGGTTCATGGTTTCGCTTACGCGGTAAATCCGATCCTTAGCTTCCCAGTGCTGGTCGTAGCTTAGCTCATCGCTGATATAAATGTAAACCAGTATTAATGCGGCAATACCCGTGGTAAGGCCCAGGATATTGATGATTGAATACCCTTTTTGTTTCAGGATATTGCGGAACGCGAGTTTTAAGTAATTCCAAAACATCTTCTTAATAGTTGAATTTATTCATATCGTAAACTATCTACCGGGTTGGCTTGAGCTGACCTCCACGACTGGTAGAGAACGGTGATAACTGCAATGGCCAGTGTAATTATGGCTGCCAGCAAAAAGGCGACGCCGTTCATGTTGTAGGCATAGGCAAAATTACTCAGCCATTTGTCCATAAAATACCAGGCCACGGGCCAGGCAATAATATTGGCGACCACGGCCCATACCGTAAAATCCTTCACCAGCTTCATCACGATGCGTTCCACCGGAGCACCAAGCACTTTGCGAATACCGATTTCTTTTCGTTTTTGTCCTACGGTGAAAGCCGCCAGACCAAAAAGGCCAAGGGCAGCGATGAAAACTGCCAAAGCAGAGAAGTAAATAAAAATGGAGGCCATTTTTTGCTCGCTTTTATAGAGCGCTTCAAACTGCTTGTCAAGAAAATCATACTTTACCGGAAAGGAGGGCGAAAAATCCATCCACACTTGCTCAAGCTCTTCCAGCCCTTGCTGCAGGTTCTTCCCACTTATTTTTACGTATGCCAGCGACAGCCAGCGGGGTTGCCATCCCAAAACCAGCGGCTCAATAGATTCGTGAAGCGAGTTGAAATGATAATCCTCCACAACACCGATAATCTCAACACTACGGTTATGACGGTCGACTTTCTTCCCCACAACGGGCTCTTCAAGTCCAAAAGCTTTTACGGCGGTTTCGTTCAGGATAAAAGCACCAGACTTATCAGATTCCCTGTCGGGCTGAAAATTCCTGCCCTCCAACAGCTTTATATCCATTAAGTCGATATGATACGGATCGACCGGCGCAAATTTGTATGGGATGTCTTCTCCTTTGATCGTCAGCATATTCGTCCATCTAACATCGCCCTGCGGTTGATTGGCAAAGGATACTTCAGTGATATTGGGTTTCGAAAGCAGCTCATGCCTGAATGACTGTAGGTTGCTTTTCTGATCCTTATTCATCCTGAACATAACTACCTGTTCTGTTTCGAATCCAATATCGTAATTGGTCACATACCTAAGCTGCTGATGCACGATGATAGTGGAGGTGATTAAGGCGATGGAGATAGTGAACTGGATGACCAGCAGGGTTTTCCTGAAGGCGCCTCCGGTTTTTCCTTTAGAAACATCCCCTTTCAGGACTTTTGCCGGCTGAAAGCGTGTAAGGTAGAAAGCGGGGTAGGTGCCGGCGAGCAGCGTTATAAGCAATACTCCACCAATGACAGCGAGGATTGTGAGCGGGTCATACCGCAGCTTCAAAGTGTTTTGCACCATCACATTAAACTCAGAAAGAGAGATTTCTACCAGCAACAGTGCTATGAGCATGGAAATAAATACCATGATAAAGGATTCGCCAAGAAACTGGAAAATGAGTTGGTTTTTGGTGGCTCCACTCACTTTTCTTACGCCTACTTCGCGTGCGCGCCGCAATGCTTTTGCCGTGGAAAGGTTGATAAAATTGAAACAGGCAATCAGCAAAATAAATATCGCGATAGCGCTAAAAGCATAGATCATGTTGAGGTTGCCCCGCTTGTTAGAGACCACCTCCATCTCGCGCTCGAAATAAACATCGGTAAGTTTTCGCAGCTTAAACAGGGGCTCTTTACCCTCTTCTTCCCACAAGGCCTTGTCGCTGAAATATTCGTTGATTTTCTTTTGCAGAGCTTTTGCATTGTGGTTTTCATTTAAAAGGATATAGGTGGGGTGGTTCCAGGTGCCCCATTGTTTAAAAAAATCCGGGTCGTTTTTCAAATCAGCAAGGCAGGCAAAGTTGCCGATTGCTCCTATATCTAAATGGAAATGCTCCACGTCATCAATAACACCCGTTACCTTAAACTCAGCTCCATGGTGGTAGGTAAGAGTTTTGCCTACCGGATTGGTATTGCCAAAGAACCTTTCGGAGCTGCTTTTCGTAAGCACAATGGAGAATGGATCCTGAAACGCCTTCTGCGGATTTCCATAAAGCCAGTCGAAGGAAAAAATCCGGAAAACACCACTGTCGGCGTAAATAAAGTCATCCACATAAAGATCCTTCTCTCCGAAGCTGAAAAGGGCATCGCGCTTGAAATTGTCAAACCTCACATAAGCTTCCACCTCCGGAAATTCCTTCTTAAGAACAGGGGCATAACGCGTTCCGAGGATGGCCCACTTATCATTTTCAACTCTGTAAATCCGGTCTTTCTTTTCGTTAAACTGATCGTAGCTTAACTGATCGGAGATGTACAGCGTGATAATTATAGTAGCTGCAATTCCGATGGAAA
>JAASSU010000158.1 GCA_021767705.1 Bacteroidota bacterium
TCTCAAACCGATTTCGAAGTAAATCGAAACTATTATGGCCGTCAAGTGGATTCTGATCTTTATTCATTCTTCTTCTTTCTCTCTGCCTGCTGCAAAAATAATAATTTTAAATGGTTTACATCTTTTTCAAAACTACATCAGAAATCTTTATTTTGAAAGTTAAATAATCATTATCAACAAGTGATCTATAGAATAAATTTCAGGTTTTCAACAGGTTGTTTTCACTAACAATTAGTTATAAACATTTGAGCAAGAATTGCTTTCCCTTTATTCATTCTTTTTACCTTTGCTCAAAACCAAAACATTAAATTACAATATGACGCTCATCAAGTCAATTTCAGGAATCCGTGGAACCATAGGCGGTGCCCCCGGTGAGGGCTTAACACCACTCGATATCGTTAAATTCACCTCGGCATTTGCGTCTTTTATCAGCAAGAAACACAAGGGCCAAAAGCTTCAGTTTGTGGTGGGTCGCGATGCCCGAATCTCGGGTGAGATGGTTAACCGTCTAGTTACCGGTAGCCTTGTGGGGATGGGCATTGACGTGATTGATGTGGGGCTTTCAACCACACCCACGGTAGAGGTGGCCGTCACTGAACTAAAAGCTTCTGCCGGCATTATCCTGACAGCCAGTCACAACCCCGCCCAGTGGAACGCCCTGAAGCTTTTGAATGAAAAAGGGGAGTTTATTGATGATGCAGAGGGGAAGGAAGTACTGAAGATGGCTGATGAAGGCAATTACAGCTTTGCGGAGGTTTTTGAATTGGGTAAGGTTGCTTATCGCGATGATATTATTGATATGCACATTGATAAGGTGTTGGATTTGCCTTTGGTTGATAAAGAGCTCATATCCAAATCGGGGTTTAAGGTAGCTGTAGATGCGGTTAATTCCACGGGAGGTATAGCCATTCCCAGGTTACTGGACCGCCTGGGCGTTCAGAAAACAGAACTTCTTTACTGCGAACCCAACGGCCATTTTCCGCACAATCCTGAACCTCTTCCTGAAAACCTGACTGATTTGTCAGCAAAAATCCAGGAGACGCAATCTGATGTGGGATTTGTGGTGGATCCGGATGTCGACCGGCTGGCTATTCTTTGTGAGGATGGATCGATGTATGGCGAGGAATATACATTGGTGTCGGTAGCTGATTATGTCCTTGCCCACACTCCCGGAAATACAGTTTCCAATATGTCATCGACACGGGCTTTACGCGATGTTACCGAAAAGCATGGCGGTAACTATGAGGCCTCGGCGGTGGGAGAGGTGAATGTGGTGAAGAAGATGAAAGACACTAACACGGTCATCGGAGGAGAAGGAAACGGCGGGATTATTTATCCTGAAATCCATTACGGAAGGGATGCACTGGTGGGCGTGGCTTTGTTTTTAACGCATATGGCTAAATCAGGAAAGAAAGTGTCTGAAATAAGAAAAGCCCTTCCCGATTATGTCATCTCCAAAAACAAAATAGCATTAGAGCCGGGAATGGATATCAATGGTATCCTTAAAGAAATGCAGGGCAAGTATGCTGACTTCCCGGTAAATACGGAAGACGGGGTGAAAATTGAATTTAAGGAAGAGTGGGTGCACCTCAGAAAATCGAATACCGAGCCCATTATCAGGATTTACAGCGAAAGCAAAACCGAAGAGCGTGCTAAAGAGTTGGCCGAAAAGGTGATGAATGAGATTAAAGAAATTGCAGCAAAATAATAGATGCCACGGAAGAAGAAAAAGATAAAATACAAACCAATTACCTTTAAGCTTTCTGACCGGCAGAAGAAATCGCTTGAAGCTTATTGCCGTCGCAACAATACAACCGTCAATAAGTATATCAAGAGTGCGATAAAGGAGGCTTTAAAGGATGGGCGTAAACCCTCTTATTCCATTCCACAGGTGAGCAAAGGGCAGATGGACCTTGAAGACCTGATTGAACAGGTGACCCGCGAAAATGGGAACGGACCAGACCTAAAGCTCCCTTTTCCTGATGATTTAGCCGACAAGTGATTCGTCGTAAGGTGTGCGGTTTACAATCGATCTTCCCAGGGTGATTTCATCAGCATATTCCAGCTCATTTCCGATAGAAACACCGCGGGCGATAGTGCTCATCTTTACAGGTTTGTCTTTTATAAGCTTGTGAATATAATAGTTGGTGGTGTCTCCTTCAATGGTGGTGGGTAAGGCCATTATTATTTCTTCAAGGTTCTCATTGTCAATCCGCTGAACCAGTTTGTCAATCGTCAGGTCATCGGGGCTAATCCCCTCCATAGGGTTGATAATACCGCCCAAAACATGGTAAACGCCTTTGTATTGCGAAGTGTTTTCAATGGCCATAACATCTCTTACATCCTCTACCACACAAACAATCGTATGGTCGCGCCTGGTGCTTGCGCAGATGTCGCACTGCTCATGGTCTGAGATATTGTGGCAGGTTTTACAGTAAATCACATCATGACGCATCCTGATGATGGAATTGCCCAGGGCATCAGATTTTTGTGCGTCTTGTTTTAACAGATGCAAAGCCAGTCGCAAGGCCGTTCTTTTACCAATTCCCGGCAATTGCGACAATTCTTCTACTGCCTGCGCTACTTTTTTTGAAGGAAAATTTTCCACGAATACTTTTTTGCAAATTTATAAAATCCTTGCAGCATTTCTTCGTTCAGGTTTTGTAGTATTTTTGATAACAAATAGTTTTTAACAGAAGGCGTTTTTAAGCCTTCTCTATCAGAATCAAATTACATTCGCAAAATGTGGAAATATTGGATAATTGCATTCGTCGTAAGCTTTTCCTTCTCATCGGCAACAGCCCAGGAGGATAGTGCTTCAAATCAATTGGATAATAAAGGTAAAAAGCACGGTAAGTGGATAAAAAAAGATGCTAAAGGTAACACCGTTTATACCGGAGAGTTTCATCACGGGGCTCCTGTTGATACATTCCGGTACTATACTCCCAAAGGAAAGCTTAAAGCGGTAGCCGTTCATTCAAAAGGTGGCGAACGCGTGAAGGTAAAAAACTACCACCCTAACGGAAATGTGCAGGCTTTCGGCACTTACCTCAATAAAAAGAAAGACAGTACCTGGACCTTTTATCGAAAGGATGGTACGCTGGTTTCTAAGGAGAATTTCAGTAGAGGCAAATTGAGTGATACATCACGATATTATTACTATTCGGGTGCTTTGCTGAAGAAAACGTATTTCGAGGATGGAGTCAGGCATGGAAAAGAAACCCTCTACTATGACAATGGGCAGGTGAATAAAATTTTGCACTACGACCACGGAAAACTGCATGGCCCTTACACTGTTTTTTTCCCTGATGGCGATACCATGATCTCAGGTCAATACAACCACGACCTGAAATCCGGAACCTGGAAGTATTTCGATGAAGACGGCAAGCTGGTGAATGAAGAGGAATTTTGATTAGTTTTGAGAAATAGTCTAACAATAGAAAAGGTTAAAAATATTCTTAGATGAAAGGCATACAAGACACTTCCAGTGAAACGTTCAGGCAATTGCTTGGTAATGGCCTCAAATACGAAATACCAAAATTTCAAAGAGACTATTCATGGGAAAATGAACAATGGGATGATTTATGGCAGGATATCCAACTGGTAAGAAATGAAGAAGAGATTGCTCATTATTTGGGGTATCTGGTATTACAAACATCAGATAATAAATCTTTTAAAGTAATTGATGGTCAGCAGAGAATGACAACATTAAGTATAATGATCCTGGCCTCTTTAAAATCTCTTCAGAACCTTATAGATCAAGACCACGATGCTGAAAATAATAAAAAGAGAATTGAAAACCTCAGAAACAGCTATATAGGTTATATGGATCCTGTAACATTAGTATCACAAAACAAACTGATGTTAAACAGGAATAATGATGCTTTTTACAAACAATATATCGTTACGCTTCAGGACTTTCCTAAAAGAGGACTTAATGCATCTGAAAAGCTAATGAAGAGTTGTTTTGAATGGTATTATTCTAAAATAAAATCACAATATAAAACTGGTCAGGCTATTGCAGCCTTTATAGATGAAATTGTAGATAAGTTATTTTTTACCGTAATAAAAGTTGGTGATGAGCTGAATGCCTTTAGGGTCTTCGAAACGCTTAATGCCAGAGGAGTCCAGTTATCTTCCGCTGATTTATTAAAAAACTACCTGTTTTCAGTGGTTGATTCTAAAGATGCTCATATAAGTGAAATCCAGGAAATGGAATCCTATTGGGCTAAAATAATTGGTAACTTGGGGAGTGAAAAATTTCCTGAATTTTTAAGGGTTTTTTGGAACAGCAGGAACAAAACTATTCGTAAACGGGAACTATTTAAAACGATTAGAAAATCAATAAAGACTAAAGGTGAAGCTTTCGAATTGGTTAGGGAGTTAAATCGTAATACTGACGTATATATTGCACTTAAAAACCCAAATGATGAACTATGGCGGGGAGATCCTGAGATAATAAATGGAGTAAGGGAGCTTATGATATTTCAGGTAAAACAACCATTTGCCCTTCTGCTAAGTGCTTATAACAATCTCACTATAAGTGAGTTTAAAAAGGTATTGAAAGCTTGCTCTGTAATATCGTTCAGATATAATGTTATTAGCGGTTCGAACCCTAATGAGCAAGAAATAGTGTATAATGATTGTGCTTTGAGAATTTCGGAAGAATCTAAGTTTAAGACCGAATGGTTGGGAATTATATATCCCAAAGATGAGACATTTAATGTTGACTTTGCTAACAAACACTTTAAAAGATCTACAAGAAATAACAAAATTGTTAAGTATATTTTTTCACAACTTGAAAAGCAGGTTTATGGCAATGAAGTAGATCCATTGACTGATACTTACAGCATCGAGCACATTCTTCCGGAGAACCCTGACGAAAATTGGGAGCAATTTGATGATGATGCCATCGAAAAATGTGTTTATAGATTAGGAAATATGACACTAATGGAGTCAAAAGTTAACAAAAATATTGGCACATCAAGTTATTCCGATAAGGCTGGCTCATACTCAAGTAGTTCAATAGAATTAACGAGGAGCATACCCGATAAGTATTCCGAGTGGAATGAGGATTCGATAAATACACGCCAAAATGAGCTGGCTAAATTTGCCAAGGGGGTGTGGAAGCTTAATTTCTAAATCAAAAACTTATTCCATTTTTTCCTGTTTCCTGATAAAGTATTTTTATGGAAAAGGTAATTCACAAATCAGAAGACAGGGGACATGCCAATCGTGGCTGTCTTGTGGCAAGACATAGCTTTAGTTTTAATCGAACTGCGCGTATTTTGGCCATTGAAGTTCCATTGCAGTGGTAACTTGATTTCATGGGTCAAATCTTATCCGTATTCATTTTAAACTGATGATCATTCGCTGTGGCCAATAAATAATCATTAATTTAGAGGATTAACAAACTAAATCGTTAATGACTTGTTAACGGTTTGATTGATGTTTTAACAAAATCCTCATAAAATGAGATGGTTTCTTACACTTGCTTTTCTCTTTGCACTGCCGTTGATCATGGTAGCGCAACCGGATAAGCTTACACTTGAAAAGGCCATAAACCTGGCAGTAGAAAACAATCCGGAAATCAGAAAACTCCAGGCCAATCTCGAAGAGAAAAGGATGCAGTGGCGCACCCAAGCCGGCCTTGATAATCCGGAGTTTACCTATTTTAAAGAAGGGCTGGGCGAAGGCAATGACTTTGATGAACAACGCATTGCAGTAACACAGTCGTTCGACTTTCCTTCAACGGCCATATTCCGTCACAGAGCGATTAAGAAAGAAGAAAAGGCACTGGAATATAAGCTGAAGGCCCGTAAGCGCGATTTGATAGCCGCGGTGAAAAAGCAATATGTGCAACTTCTGTTCTCCATCTATAGCAAAGACCTGGTAATTCAAAAGATAGATTTATCTGAGGAGCTGTATAACGCAGCATATTCTCGAAATGAAAGCGGCATAGGCAATGGAATGGAGTTGCTCAATGCGGAAATCAGGAAGGCGGAGGCCAGCAACGACATGGACAGGGCCGATGCTCGGTTCCATGAAGCCCGTTACGGTCTTTTTAACCTTATCGGGATGAAAATTGAAGATCAGAAATATACTATCCAATATTCTGATACATTGCGAACAAACCAGGAAAAAATTAATCAGGACAAAGCCCTTAACTTTTTGGAAGAGCAGCCGGAATACAAGGCTGCATCATTAAACTATGATGCATCTTTGAGCAAGATGAGGGAGGCCAAGAGTAATATTCTACCTGATCTTTCTTTGAGTTACTACAAACAAGATTTCGGCAATGGTTTCGATTTTCATGGGTTTGAAGTTGGGGTGAAATTACCACTCTGGATTCCTTTAAAGCATAAAGGCGAAGTAGCTATGGCCAGCGCCCGCTCGCAACAAAATCAATGGGAGCAGGTCAGGGTTAAACTTCAAATGAAAAAGGAAATTGAAACAGCCTGGCATGGATACGAAGAGAGCCTTTCCACCATTCATCGATTCGACAAAACAATACGCTCAAAAGCTAACCTGTTGCTTGATTTAACCTATGAGGCTTATCGAATCGGGGAGATTGATCTAATTACTCTGCTCGATGCTCAGCAGACCTATTTGCGAAGCCAGCAGACTTTTTACGATGCCTTGCGCAATCACTACATTCAACTAATTGAACTTGAAAAATATATTGGAGAAGAAATTGTCTACTGATAAAACCTACAATCATGAAAACTATTTTATACATACTATTGCCTCTCTTCTTTATAGCTGTCGCTGGTTGCAATTCTGATGAAAAAGAAACCCAGGAAAAAGAAATAACGGATGTTCCGCCTTCTGTAAAAGCCAGTGAAAGCACCATGAAAATGGTTCAACTATCCGATAAGGAAGTTAGTGAGCTGAAAATAAAAACCGTTCAGGTGAGCGAGGATATTCGTGATTACCTGGTGATAGCTCCCGGAAAAGTAATGCCTGCTCCCGACCATGTGAGCCTGGTAAGCGCACCTGTGGATGGAAGAATTACCTCGTTAAATGTGTTTGAAGGCGAGAAGATAAAGCAGGGGCAAATCATCATGACCATTGAGAGTCTGACCTTCGGGAATTTGGTGGCAGATTACCTTCAGACTTTATCGGAAAAGGAATACCAGGAAAACAAACTCGAACGCATTAAACAGCTTGTTGAGAAAAAGATCAGCTCTGAA
>JAASSU010000159.1 GCA_021767705.1 Bacteroidota bacterium
GACTTCCTGTATACCGACGTTTGGGTGTCGATGGGCGAGCCTGAAGAGGTTTGGAAAGAGCGTATCGAGCTGCTGAAGCCTTACCAGGTAAATACAGAGCTGATGAAGAAAACCGGTAACCCGGATGCAAAATTCATGCACTGCCTGCCGGCCTTCCACAACCGCGAAACCAAGGTGGGAGAGGAGATTTATCAGAAATTCGGCATTGAATCAATGGAAGTGACCGAAGACGTATTCGAATCGCCGGCCTCTATTGTATTCGACGAAGCAGAAAACCGCCTGCACACCATCAAAGCAGTGATGGTTGCTACACTTGGAGCATAGTAATAATTAATACCATAGTTTTACTACCATCAGTAATTCTTTTCAGAATTGCTGGTGGTTTTTTATTGTTTTTTTGGGAAGTCGATTAGAGACTATTTGTAATTATCTAAAATTAATTTAAATGGGGTATCTCATCTTCTCCCGTTAAAAGATAAAACTATGCATGTCAATAAGTTAATAATCCTAATCGTTTCTATAACTATCTATACATGAGGTTTTTACTATTTTACAAATTAAACTACGGGTGTTGATCGGATACCCCATTTTAATTTAAATAGATCTGTTTGGTTCTTAATGCGTTTTTATTAGTCGTATATTGCACATATTATGTATTCGCAAGAGAATTTTTAGTGACTTCAGAAATAAGTTAATTGTGTTTAACCACTTATCAACCTAATTAATAGATCATGAAAAAAAATGTCATACTATTCGGCTCCCTTTTTTTGTTAATAGCATTGGCAATACTTGTTATTTGTTTTCCTTTTAAGAGAGAAAGTAATAAATATAGCGTAAATGTAGAATTAACAAATGTTCCTACAAATAATCTGGTTAGGGTAAGTTTAACCAATTGGGATACAGAAGAATAATTTATTAGGGACTTTAATGGTGATTCTTCTATTGATGTGGGTTTTACAGGTTCTGTAACCGACTTATCTTTTTTCTACCTGGATGTGAATGAATTTATAATGGAAGAAAAGAGAGTAATACAACATATAAGCAAAAAGTTATATATCGGGAATGAGGAAGTTATGATAAAAGGTGAGCTTGATAATCCTAAAGTGATTACTAATTCAGAAACTCAAAGTGTGTTAGAGAAGTGGTATAATGATGCAAAACATATTCTTGAGCCATTGCGTGATGTGAAAAAGAAATTATATGAAGATTATAAAATAGGAGCTTTTGAATCAAGGTCGTATAAAGATAACTTGGTTATTTATAGAGATTTAATATCTCAGGAGAAGAATGCGGTTACAGACTTTATTTCAAAACACAAAAATTCTGAAACAGCGGCTTACTTGCTATATTATTTTTATGAACGATTAACAATGGATACAGTTCAGGAATTATATGACACACTTGGTGAAACGATAAAGCAAAATAAATATAATGAGGCTATTGAAATCTATTTGACTACAAAAGTTTTGGAGATTGGAGATAATTGGAAGGACTTTACAGCTTTTAATACAGATGGAGACACCATATTGTTGTCAGAAGTTGAGCAGAGCACCAACAAACATATGCTTTTAGTATTTTCGAGGAGAGGATGTATTCCTTGCGAAAAAGCTATCCCGGAGTTAAAAGATATTTATAAAAAGTATCACGAAGAATTAAGATTAGTTTCTTATTATCAGGATATAACAGCCGAAGAATTAAAATCCAAAGCTGAAAACGATGAAATCGAGTGGACTTATCTTGGGACAAATAAGAGCTCAGATCGTAGAACGTCTCGATTATATGATGCTGCAGCAGTTCCTAAGTTTGTCTTAATATCGCCTGAACGTAAGCTCATTTACTCATGGAAGAAGGGCTATGAAAAAGGAGCGCTCACTGAAAAACTAGAAGAGTATTTAGGTTCGTAACCCGACTTAAGCTTTTTTTTTAAAAATACACCTGACCACCAGTAATTCTTTTCAGAATTGCTGGTGGTTTTTTATATTAGTTCAAAATTTCAGATTATGACTCAACAACGAAAAACATGGTTTTGGACGGCTTTAGCCGTTATGCAGGTGTTTAACGGACTAAGTGCGCTGGCCGGCGGTTTCGGACTGATGTCAGATCCCAGCGGGGAGGCACTGGCAATGAAAACAGCCTGGCTTGAAGGGACGCCCTTCAGCAGTTTTCTTTTTCCGGGAATTATTCTTTTTGTGGTAAATGGAATAGGCAATACGGCCGGAGCGGTTATTACTTTCAGAAAAAACAAGCTGGCAGCAAAAACCGGAATTGCCTTCGGTATTATTATGATGGGATGGATTGTCAGCCAGGTGCTGTTTATTGGCTACATGAGCTTCCTGCAACCGCTCTACTTCACCACCGGCCTGCTGCAATTTGCTTTCGGGTATTTTCTGAAGAAAAATGCTGCTTTGTAAAAGTGTGTTAAAATGGATTAGTTAACGGATGGCATGCCTGGCACTGCACTTCGCGAAAATTCGCCCAAAATTCGCATTCATTTGCGACCATGGAATTTAGATATTGGAATTTGGAATTTCTTAATAGAGTTTACTCCGCTTTACCAGGAACGGCAACATGATTTGCTCGAAGCCTTTGTTGATGTCGGCTTCTACAAACTCAATCTTATACTGCCCGCATTTTAGCTTGAGCTCTTCTTTGTAACTATTGATTTTTTCGCGGTAACGCTCCCTGACCTCCTCGGGCATCAGCTTGATTTTTTCACCCGTTTCCATGTCCACAAAGCGGTAAGGGCGTTGCTTGAACTCGAAGTCCAGCTCTTGGTTTTTGTCATGGACATGAAAGAGGATCACTTCATGCTTATTGTATTTCAGGTGCTGCAAGGCTGAGAAAAGTGTGCCGGGGTGGTCGATATTTTCGAGCATATCGCTGAAAATCACCACCAACGAACGCTTGTGAACCTGCTCAGCTATCAGGTGAAGCGCTTCCACGGCCGATGTGGTGCGATGTGTGTTTTTATCGTCGGGCTCAAGAAAATTTTCGAGGGTGCGATACAGGTGCTGCTGATGCATGTCGCTGGAGCGGGCGTCGGTAGACATTTCAATCTTATCCGAAAACACACTCAGGCCTGCAGCATCGCGCTGCTTTTTGAGCAACTGCAGCAAAGCAGCGGCAGCATAAACCGAGAAAGTCATCTTATTCGGATTATCCGGCGAAGGCTGCTTTTTCATTGGGAAATACATCGAAGAGGAGTGGTCGAGGATAATCTGGCAGCGCAGGTTGGTCTCTTCCTCGTAGCGTTTCACATAAAGCCGTTCCGTTTTGGCAAAGAGCTTCCAGTCGATATGGCGTGTCGATTCGCCGCTGTTATATAAGCGGTGTTCGGCAAACTCCACCGAAAATCCGTGAAACGGGCTTTTATGCAATCCGGTGATGAACCCTTCCACCACCTGCTTGGCGTAAAACTCCAGCTTGCTCAGAGGCTGAAGGCGTTCCCTGTCTATACTGTATTTCATATCCGATAAAAGAAAGGCAGTTAATCCTGTTTCCAGGAAAAACTGCCTTTGTGTGCGTTTTCGTATCTTTTAACCTAATAAGGCTTCCACTTTCTCAACGAGTGCGGCTTTTGGCACGGCACCCACCTGCTTGTCCACTACTTCGCCCTTTTTCAGGAAAAGAATGGTAGGGATGTTACGGATTCCGTATTTTGCAGTGATTGTAGGGTTGTTGTCCACATCCAGCTTCCCCACAGTAATCTGGTCTTTGTAATCTTCGCCGATTTCGTCAACGATAGGCCCTACCATACGGCAAGGTCCGCACCATTCTGCCCACAGGTCAAGAATTACAGGCTTATCAGAATTTACTACTTTTTCTTCGAAGTTAGCATCAGTAATCTCTATTGACATAGTATTTTGTTTTACGTGTTAATGATTTGATTTCAAAAATAATAATTTTTAATCATGTATGACTCAATTTTTTTGCCAAACAATTTTTCCTGACAGACTTGCCGATATCATGACAGACTGTATTTCACCCCGTGGATTCCATCAAGCGTTTCGGCCAAAGAGAAAAAGTCTACCTTCTTGCCTCTTCCCGGCATTTCCAGCTCCATTTGCTCCTGCGGATAATGCACTTTGATATTGATTTTGTTACCTCCCGGATGTTCGTTAACCGCTTTGTTGAGGTCATCCACCATTGTTCTTGACAACTCGTTAAGGTTTAGCTGGATGTTCACGGTTTTGGAGTTATCTACCGAAACGTCGCCCAAAAACTGCATGTCTTCAATCGACATAAAGTAACGTTTGTTACCATTCTCGTCGGTATAACGGCTTTCGGTCACTTTGATGGTCAGCATCAGCGGTGTGCCTTCCGATTCGATGTTGGCTTTGTTGTTACTCAGCACCTGGTCGAAAACGAAAAACTCTTTCGAGCCCTCATAATCCTCCAGTGTAAAGCGCCCCATCGGTTTCCCTTTTTTGGTATAAATATTCGGTGGCGAAGGCTTCGAAACAATCCCTGCCACTTTATACTCCTTATTCACCAGCTCATGAAGCGGTTTGTCCATCTCCTTTAGGCTGGCATTGCAGTAATACTTTACAATGGTTTTATAATCGTCAAGCGGATGGCCGGAGAGATAGAAACCGATAACATCCTTCTCCTTTTTCAGTTGCTCAATCTGTCCCCATTTAGGAGTATCAGGAAACTGAATAGAAGGTAATTCCATTTCAGGAGAATCGCCAAACAGCGATACCTGGGCAGAATTCTGGTTGGCTTGGTATTGTTGCCCGTAGCGGATAATTTTCTCCATGAAAATGGATTTATTCTCTTCTTCGTGGAAATATTGCGCACGATGGGCATCGCCAAAGCTATCAAACCCGCCTGCCAGGGCCAGGGCTTCCATGCTTTTCCGGTTCACCGCCCGCAGGTCGGAGCGCTTCACCAGGTCGAATATATCCTGGTAGGGGCCATTTTCTTCCCTTTCGTGGATGATACTTTCCACGGCAGCTTCGCCCACACCTTTCACGGCGGTCATCCCAAAACGGATTTCCCCGTTCTGGTTTACCGTAAAGCGGGCATAGCTCTCGTTCACATCCGGCCCCAGCACCTTGATGCCCATCCGGCGGCACTCCTCAATGAAGAAGGTTACCTTTTCGATGCTGTTCATATTCCGGCTCAAAACGGCCGCCATAAACTCAGCAGGGTAGTGGGCCTTCAGGTAGGCCGTTTGATAAGAAACGTAAGAGTAGCAGGTGGCGTGCGACTTGTTGAAAGCGTATTTCGCGAAAGCTTCCCAGTCAGTCCAGATTTTCTCTACTTTCTTCTCATCATGACCATTGGCCTTACATCCCTCAAAAAACTTGACTTTGAGCTCAGCCATCAGCTTCTTCTTTTTCTTACCCATGGCTTTTCGGAGGGTGTCTGACTGGCCACGCGTAAAGCCTGCCAGCTTGCGTGCCAGGCGCATCACCTGCTCCTGATAAACAGTAATACCATACGTCTCTTCCAGATACTCCTTCATTTCCGGAATATCATAGGCGATCTCTTCTTCACCGTGCTTTCGCCGGATAAAGCTGGGGATGTATTCCATCGGCCCCGGGCGATAGAGGGCGTTCATGGCGATAAGGTCTTCGAAGCGGCTTGGCTTGAGCTCTTTGAGGTGCTTTTTCATTCCCGGCGACTCAAACTGGAAGAGGCCGGTGGTCTCCCCGCGGCTGTATAGTTCATAAGTTTCTGTATCGTCGAGCGGAACATTTTCTATATCAATGTCAATATCTTTGGATAGCTTGATATTTTTTACGGCGTCCTTGATGATACTGAGTGTCTTCAGGCCGAGGAAGTCCATTTTCAACAAGCCGATGTCCTCTACAAAATTCCCGTCATATTGTGTGACGTAGGTCAGCTCAGAGTCTTTGGCGGTGGTAATCGGAATGTAATTTTCAAGGTCATCGCGACCAATGATAATCCCGCAGGCATGTGTCCCGATATTTCTTACGGATCCTTCCAGGGTTTTGGCGTGTTGAAGCACCGAACGTACTTCCGCGGTTCCGTTGTCCAGCTCGCTTTGCAGCTCGGGCGACTCCTTGTAGGCTTTGTTGAGGGTCATGCCCGGCTTTTCAGGGACCATCTTCGCCAGACGGTCGGCCTCAGGAAGCGGCAGGCGCTGCACCCGTGCCACATCGCGGATAGCAGATTTGGCGGCCATCGAGCCAAAGGTGATGATGTGTGCCACCCGTTTGGATCCATATTTTTTTACTACCCAGTCGAGGATGCGGGCGCGGCCGTCATCATCGAAGTCGATATCGATGTCAGGCATGGATATACGATCGGGGTTGAGAAAACGCTCAAAAAGCAGGTCGTACTTGATAGGGTCGATTTCCGTAATCCTCAGCGCGTAGGCCACTGCAGAGCCTGCGGCAGAGCCCCGTCCCGGGCCTACCGACACATCCAGCTCCCGGGCGGCCTTCAGGAAATCCCAAACGATTAGAAAATAGCTTGGGAAACCCATGTTTTTGATGGTCTCCAGCTCAAAATCCAGACGCTCTTTAATCTCTTCTGTTAGTTCTTCACCCCAACGCATCTTCGCGCCCTCGTATGTGACGTGCCTCAGGTAATCGTCGTGGTCTTCAAACCCATCGGGGAGGGTGAATTCAGGCATGATGGGCTCGCGGTCCAACTCAAAAACCTCCACCTTGCCAAGCACCTCGCTGGTGGTTTCAAGCGCTTCAGGGACATCAGAGAACAATGCACGCATCTCATCCTGTGTCTTCATCCATTCCTGTCGCGTGTAGCGCATGCGGTTTTCGTCATCCACATCTTTGCCGGTACTGATGCATATCAAACGGTCGTGGGCCTCCGCATCAGGTTTATCAACGAAGTGGACATCGTTGGTGGCTACTGTCTTCACACCATATTCCTGGCTGAACTTGAGCAGGATGCCGTTTACAAACTTCTGGTCTTCAAAAACATTTTGTGTCCGGGGGTCTTCACTGGGATGCCTTTGCAGTTCAAAATAATAATCCTCGCCAAACATTTCCTTGAACTCCTCTACCACTTTCCGGGCATTTTCCTCTCCCTGGTTCATGATGGTCTGGGCCAGCTCCCCGCCCAGGCATCCCGATAAGGCGATGAGTCCGTCCTTATGTTGTCTCAAAAGGTCTTTATCAATCCGCGGATGGTAGTAAAACCCTTCAAGATAGGCCAGGCTGGTCATCTTCAGAAGGTTTTCGTAGCCTTGC
>JAASSU010000023.1 GCA_021767705.1 Bacteroidota bacterium
GCTTTTTTACAATCCATCATACCAGCACCGGTCATTTGGCGGAGCTTATTTACGTCTTGAGCAGTAATTTTACCCATTGTAATTTCTTTTAAAATTGAAAAATTATGTTATTTCTTCTTGGAAACAGTCTTTTTTTCTTTGTTTTCAGGAGCTTCGGCCTTTTCTTCCTTCACTGGCTCTTCAGTCTTTTCTTCTTTGGCTTCTGCGGCCTTAGCTTCAGCAGCTTTAGCTTCCTCGGCTTGTTTGGCCTTTGCTTCCTGTTCTTTCTTCTTGGCTTCCTTGTCGCGCTTAATCTTCTCATCTTTTTCAGATTTACGCTCCATCAGGCCTTCTTCAATTGCTTTAGCCATCAGTTCCACGATAATGGAAATAGACTTTGAAGCATCGTCGTTAGCAGGAATCGGGAAGTCAACAAGATTCGGATCTGTATTGGTGTCTACCATCGCAAACGTAGGAATATTGAGTTTTCTCGCTTCCTTCACGGCGATGTGTTCTTTGTTGATATCAATAATAAAAAGTGCTGCCGGCAGTCTGTTCAGATCAGCAATACTACCAAACTGAATTTCAAGCTTACTACGCTCACGCTGAATTTGCAGGCGCTCGCGTTTGGATACGTTGTTATACATATCCGGGTTGTTCATCAGCTTATCGATAGAAGACATTTTTTTCACTGCTTTGCGGATGGTGGCAAAGTTTGTGAGCATTCCACCGGGCCAGCGATAAACCATGTAAGGCATCCCTGTGGGCTTCACCTTCGACTCAACGATGTCCTGAGCCTGTTTTTTGGTGGCCACAAAAAGAACCTTTTTCCCTGACTTAGCAATCTGCTTAAGTGCATTGGCAGCCTCATCTATTTTGGCTATTGTTTTGTAAAGATCGATTACATGAATACCGTTACGCTCCATAAAAATATAAGGAGCCATGCTTGGATTCCATTTTCTTTTCAGGTGACCAAAATGTACACCTGCATCCAATAATTCTTCAAATGTTACTCTTGCCATTTTTCTCTTTTCTTAAAATGTTTACATTCCGTGATTTACAACCGAAAGGTAGTTCGTTGATGAAATCCTCTCCGGTTTAGATACTAAACATTATCCTTCTTCAAAATAAAGAACAATAATATTAACGCTTACTGAACTGGAATTGCTTACGAGCTTTCTTGCGACCTGGTTTCTTACGCTCAACCATACGGGCATCACGACGAAGCAGTCCTTTTTCTTTCAGTGCCGGGCGGAATTCCTCATCGATATCGTTGAGGGCACGGGCGATACCCAATCTGAGCGCATCTGCTTGTCCGTATTTTCCACCGCCTGTAAGGCGAACTTTAATGTCGTATTTTCCGACGGTTTCGGTAATTTCAAAAGGCTCCATGATAAGCTTTCGTGTACTCTCAACAGGAAAATATTCTTCAATTTTCTGGTTGTTGATAGTAAACTCACCCGAGCCCGGCTGCATGTAAACTCGTGCAATAGCCGTCTTTCTACGTCCTACTGAATTGTATGTTTCCATCCTTATTTAATAATTTCGTTTAAATCTATCTTTTTAGGTTTTTGAGCTTCCTGCTTGTGCTCTGAACCAACATAAACAAACATGTTTCTGAACATGTCGCGACCGAGGCGGTTCTTTGGCAGCATACCACGAACAGCATGTTCAATCACACGCTCAGGATATTTGTCATGCATCTCTTTAGCAGTCTGAACTCTTTTTCCTCCGGGATAACCGGTATTACGAACATATTCTTTGTCTGTCCATTTGTTTCCTGTAAAACGAGCTTTTTCTGCATTGATAATCACAATATTATCACCACAGTCTACGTGTGGGGTAAAGTTCGTTTTGTGCTTCCCTCTTAGCAGGAAAGCCACTTTTGAGGCTAAACGACCAACAGGTTCGTCGGTGGCATCAACCAACAACCACTCTTTGTTGACCGTCTTCTCATTTGCGCTAATAGTCTTGTAACTTACTGTATCCATTGTTCTAATCTTTCTTTTCAATACACCGTTAAAAAATGGGCTGCAAAGGTAAAAGTATATTTTCTAATTAACAAATTTACTGACAATTAAATGTTAATTACTCCAACAGCTTTTAACTGGTGCCAAATAGCGTGCAAAATTAAACATTAATTTTGCGGAAATTACGTTTGGCACAGATAAAAAAGGTCTTGAATCAGTTAAAAATTTCAATGTAATTTCGCATCAGAAAAAATCAGGAAAACATGTCGATAGAAATTAAAAACGTTTCAAAATTCTACGGAGAGCAAAAAGCTCTGGATAATGTTTCGCTAAACATTAAATCAGGAGAAATCCTGGGCTTGCTTGGGCCTAACGGTGCCGGAAAATCAACCCTGATGAAAATCATCACCTGCTTTATCCCGCCCACCGAAGGACAGGTTACTGTAAACGGGTTTGACACCTCGGAAAGCAGTTTGGAAGTGAGAAAACAAGTGGGCTATTTACCTGAAAACAACCCGCTCTACACCGACATGTATATCCGCGAGTATCTTGAATTTGTGGCCGGAATAAACAAAATCAGTGCTGATAAAGCAAAGATCGACGACATTATTTCAGTTACGGGATTACTGCCTGAGCAAAACAAAAAGATCGCTCAGCTTAGTAAGGGATATCGTCAGCGCGTGGGGCTGGCGCAGGCGCTCCTGCCCTCTCCTGATGTGCTTATCCTTGATGAGCCCACCTCCGGACTGGATCCAAACCAGTTGGTTGATATCAGGAACCTGATTAAGGAGGCCGGAAAAGAAAAAACGGTGCTGCTATCAACTCACATCATGCAGGAAGTGGAGGCTGTGTGCGACAGGGTGGTAATCATTGATAAAGGAAGGATTGTGGCTGACGACAGCACTTCCAATATTACGCAGTATTACCAGGATGACAAAAGCGTTATTACGGTAGAATTTGACGGTAAGATTGAAGCCTCTTTAATCCGTAAAATTGACGGTATCACTCATGTAAAGGAAGCTTCCAACAATCAGTGGGTCATCCAATCAGATTCGAAAGAAGACATCCGCAACAAGCTTTTTAAACTGGCAGTAGATAACAACCTTACAATACTTTCATTGAACAAGGAAAAAGACAGTTTGGAAAAAGTATTTCACAGGATAACGAACCGGTAAGGTCTGCAGGCCTGACGATCTAAAATCAGGGCGCTTCGAACAATGTGAATTGGATTTTCTTATTTTTGCAGATTGTTTCATTTACTCCACATTCTGTGGAAACAAATTTTTTTCATTATGGGATATTTATTCACCTCAGAGTCGGTGTCAGAAGGGCATCCTGACAAGATAGCCGACCAGATATCAGATGCCTTGCTTGATGAATTTTTAAGGCACGATCCGAATTCAAAAGTAGCTGTGGAAACGATGGTTACCACCGGACTGGTAGTTTTGAGCGGAGAGGTTCGCACGGAAGCATACGTGGATGTGCAGGAAGTGGCGCGCAAAGTGATCAAGCGCATAGGCTACACCAATCCGGAGTATATGTTCGATGCAAATTCCTGCGGCATTATCTCGAGTATACACGAGCAATCGCCTGATATATTTCAGGGAGTGGAGCGCAGCGAAGGCGAGCAGGGCGCCGGAGACCAGGGCATGATGTTTGGCTATGCCACCTCCGAAACAGCAGAAACCGGAGATTACATGCCTTTGCCATTACTGATATCACACATGCTGATGCAGGAAATATCCCAGATCCGCCGCGAAGGCAAAGAAATGACTTACCTCCGCCCCGATGCCAAATCGCAGGTGACGGTGGAATATGATCATCAAACGGATAAACCACAGCGCATCCATACGGTGGTAGTCTCAACGCAGCATGATGAGATTGAAAACCACACTGAAAAAGAAGCTTTGGAACTTATAAAAAAGGATGTCAAAAACATCCTGCTGCCACGCGTAAAAGACCGTCTGCCGGAACACCTCAAAGTTCTCTTTGACGAGGATTGCATCCTTCACGTAAACCCCACCGGAAAGTTTGTGATTGGTGGCCCGCACGGCGACAGCGGACTCACCGGACGAAAGATTATTGTCGATACTTACGGAGGAAAAGGAGCCCACGGCGGAGGTGCTTTCTCCGGGAAAGACTCTTCGAAGGTGGATCGCTCGGCTGCTTATGCAGCGCGACATATCGCTAAAAATATGGTGGCCGCAGGCGTGGCCGACGAAATATTGGTCCAGGTGGCTTATGCCATTGGAATTGCCGAACCGGTAGGTGTTTACGTTCACACTTACGGGAAATCAAAGGTTAACGATAGTGATATTGAAATCGCTGAAAAAGTTAAACAGCTTTTCGACCTGAAGCCACGTGCCATCATTGAAAGGTTTGGACTGAAAAACCCGGTTTTTGAAGTAACCGCAGCACACGGCCATATGGGCCGCGATCCGGAAACCAAAGACGTTACCATTTATAACGGAAATGGGGATAAACAAGGGCATCCCAAAACAGTTGAGTTCTTCGCGTGGGAAAAACTCGATTATATTGAAGAAATTAAAAAAGCTTTTAATCTGTAAATTCCGATATGTAAACGACACCATGAGCTTTCAAAGAAAATTCATTTTCTTAGAAAGCTTTTTTTTGCTGTTCAGCGAAGTTGAATCCTGAACCAGAAATATATAAATCTGTTCCCACGATTATTGATGTTTCTGATTTTTATTATCTTGCATGAAATTATAGACTTATGTATAAGTATCGCGCTAAGCTTAAACGCGTTGTGGATGGCGACACCATCGACACCGTTATCGATCTTGGTTTCAGGATGACCACCGAACAACGCATCCGTCTCAAGGGAATCAACACCCCCGAAATCTGGAGACAGAAAAAAGATTCAGAAGAATACAAAAAAGGGATAGTTGCCAAAAACTTTGTGAAAGAACGGTTTCAGCAAAACAACAACGATTTTACTATTGTCACCGACAAAGAAGCAGGGGTCTACGGTCGTTTTATAGGTACGATCTTCTTTGATGACTCTGAAGAGAGCTTAAACGACGAGCTTTTGAGAAAGGGGTATGCTGAAAAATATGATTGATTTTAAGAATTTATGCAACCATAAATCTTAACAGGGTGTCAATCCAACAATATAAGAAACTGACTAACAAAAAAAATTATAATATTATGAAAATGAGAAATTTACTTTTATCTGTTATTTTCATTTCTTTCCTGGGCCTGCCTGTTATAGCGCAGGAAGTGGAGAGAGAAATGGTTATTTTAGAAATCGGCACAGGTACTTGGTGCCCTTATTGTCCGGGTTCAGCAATGGGTGCTGACGACCTGATAGAAAACGGTCACGATGTCGCTGTGATTGAATACCATAACGGTGACTCTTACGTAACCACCTCAGGAACAAACCGCCTGAACTATTACAGCATTGCAAGTTTTCCTACTGCTTATTTTGATGGTGTTGAATCTGTTGTAGGTGGCTCCAGTTCGAATAGTATGTACTCCACCTACCTGCCTTACTATGAAGCCCGCAAAGCAATCCCTTCGGCATACACCATCGAGGTTACAGGGACCCAGTCGGGGTTTATTGACTATGAAATTGAAGTGACCATGGAAAAAGTGGCAGATGACGGCAACTCCAACATCAAGCTTCACGCCGCTGTAACTGAATCGCATATCGAGGAATACTGGCAAGGCATGGATGAGCTGAACTTTGTTGAGCGATTGATGGCTCCCGGCTCCAGCGGAACAAACATCGACTTCTCTGATGAAAACCCTCAAACCGTTACTTTAAACTTCTCTCTTGAAGAAGACTGGGTGGTTGAAAACACCGAACTGGTGGTTTTTCTGCAAAACAATTCCACAAAAGAAATTCTTCAGGGTAAAAAGCTCAGCCTTACCGAACTGCCTGGCGCCAACGCCTGTGACATGGCACTGACGGAGCTGTATAATGTTCCTGAAACAAACTGCAATGGCGTAATTGCACCAACCATCGAAGCTACAAATTTCGGCAGCGACGAAATCACAAGCTTTACGGTAGAGTATGAGGTGAACGGAAACCTGTATTCTCATGATTGGGAAGGCACACTCGCAACCATGGAATCAGTTGTTGTAGACCTTCCTGAAGCAAGCTTCGAGGTGCAGTCAAGCAACACCGTCACCGCTGAAATCGTGCAGCCTAACAACCAAACTGACGATTATGAAGACAACAATATGCAAAGTGCCTCATTTGACGAAGCTGTAACAACATCCACCACCGTAGAGCTACTGCTTCGCACCGACAACAACCCTGAAGAAACCACCTGGGAAATTCTGAATAGCGCAGGTGAAGTGGTGGAGTCTGGAGGCCCTTATGATGATCCAAACTCATGGGTGGAGATGTACACTGAATTTATCCTCCCTCCGAACGACTGCTACGAGTTTATCGTTTATGATGAAGCAGGAAATGGATTTGACGATGGCAATGGTATGGCTAAGCTGACTTCAAGCGATGGTGTTGAGATTATTAATGTTAATACCATTGACTTTGGGTATTCTATAGGTATGCAGTTTTATGGTTCTTCGGGCGTGGCTATTGATGACTTTATCAGGAAGTCATCACTGGATGTTTATCCGAATCCGGCCAGCAGCCAGTTTAATGTGAACCTGCAACTGGCCAGAAATGCACAGGTGCAAATGACCCTGTTCGATGCCTACGGAAAAACCGTATATAATACTGAGAACAAAACTATGGCTCAGGGTGAGAATGTAATGAATATCTCAACCAGCCATCTCGAAAGCGGACTGTACCTGTTGCGCGTAAAAGTAGACAACCGCGAAATGAAGAAAAGAGTTATTATAAAATAACAAGTAAATCTGATAAGCAAAGGCCGGAGCGTTTCGTTCCGGCCTTTTTAATTTTAAAACAAGCCATCCAGATTCTTTTCATCAACAATATTTGGCAGGGTTACTTTCATCCGCGGCTCTCTTTCCATAGCTCTTTCGGCTGCAAAGATAGCGCCCTTATTCCGTGCCCAGCTTCTTCGGGTAATCCCATTATTCACATCCCAGTGCAGCATCATTTTCAGGCGCCTGTCCGAGTCATCCGAGCCATCGAGCACCATCCCGAATCCACCGTTGATCACTTCGCCCCAGCCTACGCCACCGCCATTGTGGATTGAAACCCACGTAGCGCCGCGGAAAGAGTCGCCAATAACATTTTGGATAGCCATATCCGCAGTAAACTGCGATCCGTCGTAAATATTGGATGTTTCCCGGAAAGGGGAATCTGTACCTGATACATCGTGATGATCGCGTCCCAGAATTACAGGCCCTTTCAGCTCACCATCGCGAATCGCCTTGTTGAAAGCCTCAGCAATCTTCGTGCGCCCTTCGGCGTCAGCATAAAGAATTCGGGCCTGTGAACCTACTACCATCTTGTTGGCCTTAGCCTGGCGTATCCAGCGGATATTGTCTTCCATCTGCTGCGTGATCTCTTCAGGAGAATCTTTCGCTAAGGATTCGAGCACCTCCGCCGCAATCTGGTCGGTTTTATCCAAATCATCAGGATCGTTCGATGCACATACCCACCTGAACGGCCCAAAGCCATAATCGAAGCACATCGGCCCCATGATATCCTGAACATAACTCGGATACCTGAAATCCTTGCCATTCTCAGCCATAATATCCGCTCCGGCGCGCGACGCTTCAAGCAGGAACGCATTTCCGTAATCAAAGAAATACATCCCCTTCGAAGTGAGTTTATTGATGGCTTCCACCTGGCGCTTCAACGATACCCTGACTTTTTCCCTGAATTTCTCAGGCTCCTCCGCCATCATCTTGTTCGACTCCTCATAGGTTAGTCCGGCAGGATAATAGCCCCCGGCCCACGGGTTATGCAAGGAGGTTTGGTCTGAGCCCAGCTCCACCTTTATCTCCCTGTCGGCGAGGCGCTCCCACAGGTCGACAATATTACCCAGGTATGCAATAGAGCGGGGCTTCTTCCTGCTGCGCCATTCTTCCGCCATATCTATGGCCTCATCGGCATCTTCCACAATCTCATCCACCCATCCTTGCTCGTGACGCTTCTGCGCTGCCTTCGGATTAATCTCTGCGGTGATGCTCACCACGCCAGCAATATTGGCTGCCTTGGGCTGTGCACCACTCATTCCTCCAAGACCAGCCGTAACAAACAGCTTTCCTTCAAGGCCTTCTCCCGGCTTCGACACCATCCGACCAGCATTCAGTACGGTAATCGTGGTCCCGTGCACAATTCCCTGGGGACCGATATACATGTAAGAACCTGCGGTCATTTGGCCATACTGCGAAACACCCAATGCATTAAACCGCTCCCAGTCGTCAGGCTTCGAATAGTTCGGAATAACCATCCCGTTGGTCACAACCACTCTCGGCGCATCTTTGTGCGATGGGAACAGTCCAAGCGGATGACCGGAATACATCACCAGCGTCTGCTCATCCGTCATCTCAGCGAGGTATTTCATCGTGAGACGGTATTGCGCCCAGTTCTGAAAAACAGCGCCATTGCCACCATAAGTGATGAGCTCGTGAGGATGCTGTGCCACAGCATAATCGAGGTTGTTGCTTATCATTAGCATGATGGCTGCCGCCTGCTTCGACTGATGGGGGAAATCTTCGATATGGCGGGCATGAACCGGATAACCAGGACGGTAGCGATACATATAAATGCGCCCGTACTTTTTCAGCTCATCAAAAAATTCCTTGGCAAGCACTCCATGCTGCTCTTCAGGGAAATAGCGAAGTGCATTCTTTAAAGCAAGTTTCTTTTCTTCCTTTGACAGGATATCTTTTCTTACCGGGGCATGATTTATCTCACTGTCGTACTCCGGATATTCAGGTAATTCGGCCGGAATGCCTTCAAGAATCTGGTCTCGAAATTTTTCTCTGTCTGTCATATGTAGGTGATTTTATCTGTATTGTCAATATTTTGCTACAAAAATACACTATCCTGAAAAGCATTCCTATTTTTCTGATGAATTTATGTCCTTGTTATTCAATCATGCATGCCAATAGCCGGATTAAAATGTAAATCCATTCCAGAAATCTCATAAACGAGCCGTTTAAAAACATTCCATAAAACTTTTCTGTTACTCTTCTGCTATTCCTATGTGGGGAAAAACTTTGAATTTTGATTGCAATTAACTTAAACACGTAAACACTTAAACACGTAAACACTTAAGCACTTAAACACTTGATACATGAAAGAATTTTGGGAAGAGCGATTTGCACAGGAAGAATATATTTACGGCACTGAGCCCAATGATTTTATCAGGGAGCAGCTCGATAAGATGAATCCCGGCACGGGCTTATTCCCTGCCGAGGGTGAAGGGCGCAATGCGGTGTATGCCGCCTCAAAGGGTTGGAATGTCCAATGTTTTGATTACAGCGAAAACGCTAAGGAAAAAGCACTGAAACTTGCATCCGCTAAAGGACTGAAGATCAGCTATGATATCGCCGATCTTGCCCACTTGACTTTAACTTCAAAAAACTATGATGCTGCCTTTGTTTCCTTTCTGCACCTGTCGCCTCACCTGCGCGGGAAAGTGCATCATCAGGTGTTAGACAGCCTGAAACCCGGTGGAAAACTGGTCATGGAAGTGTATCACAAAAAGCAACTCCCCTATCGCACCGGAGGCCCCGGGCACCCCGACATGCTTTACACACGCGAAATGCTGGAAGAAGATTTTAGCAAGGCTGATATCAGTTTCTATGACGAGGGCGAGCGCGATATCAAAGAAGGTCGTCATCACCACGGAAAATCCTACACTATCAGGATCATCCTGGCAAAGAAGTGAAGGCAGCTTTCAAGACTAAATTGAACAATCAACAACCTGTAATTTGTTAAACCATTGAGAAACCGAAAAACAATATAAAAATGAAGTATTTAAAAAACGTATTAACCATCACTCTCGCACTGGTTTTTAGTGCAGCGTTTGCACAGCCCGAAAAAATCTGGGAAACAGGCGGGTTTAAAACTCCCGAATCCGTTTATTATCATGCAGGTATGGATGTGCTTTTTGTATCGAATATCAACGGTAAGCCTACCAACAAAGACATGAACGGATTTATCAGTAAAATGGATACCGATGGAAACATCATAGAGATGAAATGGGCCGAAGGCCTTCATGCTCCAAAAGGGATGGTGGCTACCGATGATTATCTTTATGTGACTGATATCGACCATATCGTGCGTATCGATGTCAACACTGGTGAAATCGTAAAAAAAATTCATGCCAAAGGCTCTTCTTTCCTTAATGATATGGAACGCTACAAAGGCCGGATTTTTATCAGCGACATGAACGAAAATAAAATCTACATGCTGGAAGACGATGAAGTTTCGGTGTTTAAGGAAGAAGGCCTTACTGGTGCTAACGGTCTTTATGAAACCGACGGCATCCTATACAGCGGTAATACCAATTACGTATTGCAATTCGACCTGGAAACGGGTGAAGAAGGAAAGACCAAAGCCGAAGTTGGAGGCATTGACGGACTGAAGGAGTTTGATAAAGAAACTTTCCTGACCAGCGACTGGAAAGGGAATGTGTATAAAGTGAACCGCGCCGGCGAAACCAAGCTCATTTTTTCTACCGAAGGAAAAAATATTCAGGCGGCTGACTTTGAGTATATCACAGACGAGAAAGAACTTATTATCCCGACATTTTTTCACAATACCGTAGCGGCATACCGTCTGCAATAATATATTTGCATTGGAACAAAAAAATAACCAATGCATAAAAGAATCTTATTAACCATTCTGATAGCTCTGGTTTCTTTTGGCGGATTTTCGCAGGTCCGTCAAAAGGAGCTTTTTAAGACTGTAGAAGAATACCACGAATCCTTTGTCAGTATTGACTCTCATGCCGATACGCCACTCTGGTTTCTATCTGAAGACTATAATTTTGGCGAGCGGCACCATCCCGAAAAATCGAGCAACAAAATTGATTTACCGCGCATGGAAGAGGGCGGTCTGGATGCCGTATTCCTTGCAGCTTTTGTCGGACAAAGGGATCGCACCCCCGAAAACTACCGCAATGCTTACGATAAAGCGCACCGCATCATCGACTCGATTGAGGTGGTAGCCCAAAGGCATGCTAAAAAAGCGGCCTTAGCCGTAAATCCGGATGATGCCGAAAAACTCAAGGCCGAAGGAAAACGGGCTCTTTACATCGGGATGGAAAACGGATTCCCGCTGGGGAAAGATTTGACCAGGGTGCAGGAGTTTTATGACCGTGGCGTGCGTTACATCACCCTCTCGCACACCAAAAACAACGACATCTGCGACAGCTCTACCGACACCGTTGAGCATGGCGGCCTCAGCGCATTCGGAAGAAAGGTGCTGGCCGAAATGAACCGCCTGGGAATTATGGTGGATGTCAGCCATATATCGGATGATGCCTTTTATGATGTGATAAAATTGACCCACACCCCGGTAATCGCCTCCCACTCCAATGCCCGCGCGTTACGCAACAGCCCTCGCAACCTTACCGATGACATGCTTAAGGCCGTGGCCAAAAACGGTGGCGTGGTGCAGGTGTGTGTGCTTAGCGACTATGTGAAAGAGATGCCTCGCAACCCCGAGCGCGACTCGGCTATGAGCGCGCTGCGAAAAAAATTCAGGAACTTTAAAAACCTCACCGCCGAAGAGGAGGCACAGGCGCGCCACCAGTGGCAGACCATCAACAAGGATTATCCGCCGAATATCGCGCATGTGACCGACCTTGTCGATCATATCGACCACATTGTGAAGGTCGCCGGGATTGACCATGTGGGCATCGGAACTGATTTCGACGGCGGCGGTGCCCTCAAAGGGGTCTACGATGCGTCAGAGCTGAAAAATATCACCGCTGAGCTCATCCGCCGCGGTTACAGCCGTGAAGAGATCGCTAAAATATGGGGCGGAAACTTCTTCAGGGTATTTGAGGCGGTGGTCGACTATGCCGAAAAAGTGAAAGAAGCATCCTGATGGTAGAGGTTTATATATTAAATATTGAAGATGTTGATTTTGAAGAGCTCCTCAGCTCCTTTGCGGGAAGACTGCCGCAGCAGGTCGTCGACAAGGCACGGCGCTTCAAAAATCCGCAGGACAAGGTCAGGAACCTGGGAGGCGAAATTCTGAGCCGTTGGGCCATAGCAAGGGTCAGCGGCACTTATCCTGATAAAGTATTTGAATGTAACAACAACGGAAAACCCTTGTCGGGAAAACCAGACCTCTTTTTTAACATCTCGCATTCGGGCCATTATGTGGTGGTGTCGGTTTCCGACTGGGAAACGGGGGTGGATATTGAGCGGCTGCGCCTTAACAAAATGAAGGTGGCCAAACGCTTCTTTTCGGATGAAGAAATCAGCAACATCCAAAAGAGCGAAGACCCTGACGCTCGGTTCAGCCGCTACTGGAGCCTGAAAGAGGCTTACCTGAAATATATCGGCACCGGACTGACGCGGGAGCTCAACTCCTTCACCGTTAGGGAAAGCAACAGCAACAGTTATTCGATTTATGAAGAA
Organism: Bacteroidota bacterium; assembly: GCA_021767705.1. Classification (GTDB taxonomy): domain Bacteria; phylum Bacteroidota; class Bacteroidia; order Bacteroidales; family JAIPAH01; genus JAIPAH01. The sequence continues at coordinate 12,462 of JAASSU010000023.1, forward strand.
AACACCGAGATTAAAGACCTGAAAATTTTTCATCAGCAGGTAAACAAAAACTACTTTTTATCGATATGTCACCGAACTGCAGAAAATAACATCTGGGTGCAGCAAGTGAAACTATCAGATTTGGAATCAGCAAAGCAAAAACATGGCTAAGAAAAAAGCAGCATTGGTATTATCGAGCGGCGGGGCGCGCGGCATGGCACACATCGGTGCTATCGAAGAGCTCGAAAACCGCGGGTATGAAATCACCTCCATCGCCGGAAGCTCTATCGGCTCGGTGGTGGGTGGCGCCTACGCCTCAGGGGCATTACCCGAATACAAAAAGTGGATTTCGGGATTTGAAAAACTCGACATCCTGAAGCTGATGGACTTCATGGTGAGCAAACGCGGCTTTATCCGTGGCGAAAAAGTGCTTAACGCGATGAAAGACGTTTTTCCGGATACCAACATCGAGGATCTGAAAATACCATTAACCATTATCGGTACAGACATCACCAACCACAAAGAAGTTATCTATGACAAGGGCAGCCTCTACACGGCCATGCGCGCTTCCATCGCCATCCCCACCGTGATGGCGCCCTATCAGCAGGAAGATATTGAGGTGGTGGACGGCGGCGTGATCAACCCCTTCCCCATCGACCGGATTAAAAGGCACGACGATGATATTATTGTGGGCGTGAACCTCAACTACCCCGGACCATACCAAAACCCAAAAAAGTCATTGAAACTGAAGGAAGACGAAGATAACAAGTATCTGCGTATCCGGGAATTTATTAATGAAAAGTGGCCGGGATTCTTTAATCATAAAGAAGAGAAAAAACAACGCCAGCTTGGCTTTTTCGACCTGATGACCTCCAGCCTGTGGGTGCTCCAGGAAAAGGTCACCGAGCTCTACATCAAGCAATACCACCCAGAGGTGGTGGTCAACATCTCACGCTACTCAAGTGACACCTTCGGTTTCTACCGCGCCAAAGAACTCATCGACTACGGCCGCGACCAAGCCAAAAAAGCGTTGGATGAGTATGAGGGGAAGGGGAAATCATCAGTGAAAAGACTTAAAGCGAGCGGTCGCCCATGAGGTTTTGCATAAACTCGCGCGCCCTGAATAGCTGTGCCTTTACCGTGCCGAGGGGCAGGTCAAGCTGTTCGGCAATTTCCTCGTAAGAATATTCTTTGTAGTAGCGCAGCTCCACCAGCTTGCGGTAGTGAGGCTTTAGCTTTTCGACCACCACCCTGATCTTACGCAGCAGCTCTTTGCGCAGCATTTCCTCTTCGGGTGTGGAATCCTGCGAAAGCAGATTTTGCTTGTGATAATCGGAAGCCTCGCCCAGGTCATCGTCAAAGATATCTGAGCGGCTGCGCTTTCTGAGGTAATCGATGCAGTTGTTGGAAGCAATGCGGAAGAGCCAGGTGCTAAAGGCGAACTTCGAAGAGTAGTTTTCGAGGTTTTTAAACGCCTTTCCGAAAGCTTCGATGGTCAGGTCTTCCGCGTCGGCCGGACTGCCGGTCATGCGCAGCACCATATAATAAACCGGCTCACGATAACGGTTCATCAGCTCAGCATAAGCCTGCTGGTCGCGCCCATTCAAGGCACGGTCGACCAGGTGATAATCCTGCTTTGCTTTTTCCGTAAGGTGAGGATTTACTTCCATTGGTTTTTTCTAAAAAGATTGCCAATCAGCCATAGTGGCTCCAAAAGTATAAAAAACAGTTCGAGCAGCGGCGCACCCCAACCCATTCCTTTTTCATCGAGTGTTCGTGCCGCCCGTTCTGTCACTGCTATCTGCGAAATTAAAAAAAGTCCCATAACTCCTGAAGCAATAAAGAAGAATATTCCTAACGGGATGAAGATCATTGCCAGCACAAATAAGGTGTAAACCAGTGCCTTAGTAGCGGCATAAGTGCCCAGCCAGTATTTATGGACCTTTTTGTAGTGTTTTCCGGTAGACACATGCCGGCTCTTTTGGCGGAACCAGTCAGAAAACTTTGTATTGGGTTGCGAAACCGTATGGCTTTCTTTCTCAAACGAAAGCCGGGTGTTTTGGGGTGTAGCCACTTTATTGACAAACAAATCGTCATCGCCCGAAGCGATGCGGTAGTGCGAGGTGAATCCGCCCACACGGTAGAACAGCCCGCGCTTGTAAGAGAGGTTTCGTCCGGTGCCCATGTAAGGCAAGCCCATCATGGCATAAGAAAAATACTGCATCGCCGTTTTCAGGGTCTCGTAGCGGATAAGCGTGTTTAAAAACCCTTTCTTCTTCGCATAAGCGCCGTAACCAATCACCAGCTCAGCATCCACATCGTAATGATTCATCATGCTCTTCATCCATTGGTTGGTTTTCGGACGGCAATCGGCATCGGTAAGCAGCAGGTGGTCGTGCTTCGCAGATTTGATTCCGAGCGACAGCGGGAATTTTTTTCCGGAGAAGAAATTCAGGTGCTGGCTCAGCGTAAAAACACGAAGGTGCGCATATCTCTTCTGCATTTCCTCAATAAGCTTTGCCGTTTCATCATCCGACAAGTCATTCACTATCAACACCTCATACTCCGGATAGTCCTGGGAAAGTATTTGAGGAAGAAAAGCCTTCAGGTTTTCGTATTCGTTTCGTGCGCTGATGACCACCGATACGGGAGGGTAGGTTTTGGGGTGCTGGGGTTTTGAAGGCTTTGAAAAAGCCAGGCGGCTGAACACCACCCAGTAATATCCCAACTGAACCAGTGCCACCACGGCAAAGGCAACAAAAACAATGTATTCTGCGAGCTCCATACTATTCTAAATCTGGGACAAAATTATCTAAAGAAAATGAATAAACTGTATCTTTGAGCACTTTTTAAGGATATGAAATTTCAGCGAGTAAAAACGGACAGCAAGTCGAAGGCACGTGCAGGAGAAATCATCACAGATCACGGGAAGATAGAAACGCCGATTTTTATGCCCGTGGGCACTTCCGGAACCGTCAAAGCCATACACACCAAAGACGTACGCGATGATGCCGAAGCCCAGATCATTTTGGGCAACACCTATCATCTTTTTCTTCGTCCCGGACTGGACATTCTTCAGCAGGCCGGTGGTTTACATCAGTTTATCAACTGGCAGCAGCCTATCCTTACCGACAGCGGCGGCTACCAGGTTTACAGCCTCTCGCAGCGCCGAAAGCTCAAGGAAGAAGGTGTGCGCTTTCAGTCGCACATCGACGGCTCTTACCATCAGTTTACCCCCGAAAATGTTATCGACACACAGCGCGTTATCGGGGCGGATATTATGATGGCCTTCGATGAATGCACGCCCTACCCTTGCGACTATGATTATGCAAAAAACTCGATGGAGCTGACCCACCGCTGGCTCGATCGCTGCATTGCAAGGGTGGACGAAACAGCACCGCTATACGGCCACAGCCAAACACTCTATCCTATCGTTCAGGGAAGTACTTATCACGATTTACGTAAAAGGTCGGCGGAATATATCGCTTCAAAAAATGCGGACGGCAATGCCATCGGAGGCTTGGCCGTAGGTGAGCCGGCAGAAATGATGTACGAAACCAGTGAGCTGGTATGCGATATTCTTCCGGAAGACAAGCCCCGATATTTGATGGGAGTGGGCACACCGGAAAATATTCTTGAAAGCATTGCCGTGGGAGTGGACCAGTTTGACTGTGTGATGCCCACACGCAACGGCCGCAACGGCATGCTTTTTACTTCGGAGGGCATTATCAATATCAAAAACAAAAAATGGGAGAAAGATTTTTCGCCGGTGGATCCGAATGGCACTTCTTTTGTTGACAGCTACTACACCCGCGCATACCTGAGGCATCTTTTTGTGGCCAAAGAATACCTTGCCGGGATGATTGGCAGCCTGCACAACATTGCTTTTTACCTGTGGCTGGTAAAAGAGGCCCGCCGTCAGATTATGAATGATAATTTTGCATCGTGGAAAAACACAATGATTCCGAAACTAAGCAAACGACTGTAGCGCAAGCATGACAAAAATAGATCTCTATATCATCAAAAAATTCCTTGGCACCTTTGTGTTTGCCATCACCATGCTGGCTATCGTGATCATCGTGTTCGATATTTCAGAAAAGATTGATGAATTTGTAGAGAATAAAGCGCCGCTCGAAGAGATTATTTTCAATTACTACCTCAACTTTATCCCATACTTCGTCAACCTTTTTAGTGCGCTGTTTACGTTTATTACAGTGATTTTCTTCACCTCCAGGATGGCATTCAACACCGAAATTATCGCCATCCTCAGCAGCGGCATCAGCTTTCGCAGGATGTTGAGACCTTACCTAATCTCGTCAGCTTTTATCGGACTGGCTTCCTTCTTGCTGGCTAATTTTGTGATTCCCAACACCAACCACACTATGCTCGATTTTCAGTACACCTACCTGAAAGAAGAGCGGGAGGTAAAAAACCGGAATATACACATGCAGATAGCTCCCGGCACACATATTTTTGTGGAGACATACAACACCAGCCGCGACTTAGGCCGGCGCTTTACAATTGAGCATTTTGAAAAAGGAGAGCTCGTTTCAAAGCTCCGCTCCGATTACGCAAGGTGGGACACCGCCACACAGTCGTGGACCCTCACCAACTGGGTCAAGCGAGAAATTGACGGAAAAAAAGAAATCCTGACCAAAGGATCGCAGATGGACACGACCATTGCTCTGACACCAAAGGATTTTATCGTTAACCTCGATGACCTGAAAACGATGGACTGGTGGGAAATCAGGGAGTTTATCCGGAAAGAGCAGATGAAGGGGGCCAGCAATGTGCTGGAGTACAAAATCGAAAAGTATGAACGGATTGCCTTCCCTTTTGCCAACATTATCCTTACCCTTATCGGCGTCGCCATCTCAAGCCGTAAAGTCAGGGGTGGAATAGGAATGCACTTGGGTATTGGCATCACGCTGACATTCTCATACATCCTGTTTATGCAAATCAGCACGGTCTTTAGTGCCAACGGGGACCTCGCCCCGTCGATTGCTGTCTGGATTCCGAACGTCGTTTACGGACTGATCAGCCTCTATCTTATCAAAAAAGCACCGAAGTAGTTTGATGAGTTTTTGAGTTTATAGGTCTTGCACTCACTTTACGTAAATTATTTTTAATCAACCACCTTTTTAATAAGGCAAATAGGAGATAAAGTTAGGGCTGAACTTTCGTAAATTATAAATGTATTTATTCCATGATTTTGTTATTTTTGTTTTAAACATTAGATAATGGAAGAAATAAAATATATTGACCTGTTTGCTGGCATTGGTGGCTTCAGAATTGCGTTTAATAATGTTGCCACAAAACACAACCTCAAATCTAAATGTGTGTTTTCCTCAGAAATTGACATTTATGCTCAACAAATGTATGAAGAGAATTTTGGTGAAATCCCTCATGGTGATATAAAGGAAGTAAACGAAAACGATATCCCAGATCATGATATTCTATTTGCAGGTTTTCCATGTCAGCCATTTAGTATAATTGGAAGGATGCAGGGATTGCAAGACACACGAGGTACGTTATTCTATGATATAGCTAGAATTTTAAAGGCTAAAAAACCAACAGCTTTTATCCTTGAAAATGTAAAACAATTAGTTGGACACGATAAAGGAAAAACATTAAAAATAATATATAAAACTCTTGAAGATCTTGGCTATCATGTTCAGCACAGTGTTTTAAATGCCTTAGATTTTGGTTTACCACAAAAAAGAGAAAGAGTTGTCATTGTCGGACACAAGGAGCCTATATTATTTAATTTTCCAAGCCCTAAAAGATCAAGATTCTCTTTAGAGGATTTCCTGGAATCAAATGTAGATAAAAAATATTTTGCCTCGGAGAACATAAGAAATAAGAGAAGAGAAAAGCATGTGTCGGCTTATTCTACGTCTATTTGGCATGAGAATAAATCGGGTAATATAACTTCATATCCATATTCTTGTGCATTAAGAGCCGGAGCTTCATATAATTACTTATTAGTCAATGGGGAAAGGCGTCTTACTCCCAGAGAAATGCTAAGACTACAAGGGTTTCCAAACAATTTTAAAATTGTTGTTAGTGATAATCAAATAAGGAAACAAGCTGGCAATGCAGTACCTGTTAATATGATCGAGGCCGTTGCTGAAAAGTTATTGCCTTTTGTTGCAAAGAGTATCAGCACGGCATCAATTTTAAGGGAATACGAAGTTAATTATAATAAAAAATAAATGAGTAAAAAACCCCCAAAATTAAAAACTGTTAATAAATCTGAACCACCATTCAAACTTAATGATTTTTCAAAAGATTTTCATTACGAAATTGGTAAGGACATCATTTATATATTAGCCACTAAAAGCAAACCTACCATTGAAGGCTCAGAGTGGGAAGCCATTTTCGCAAGAGCAATTGGAGCTAAATGGAAGCCATCTAATGTTGGCCTAGACGATGTTGTGCTTGGTAATACGGCTTGGGGTGCTAAAACAGTTAAAGCTAAACAGCCTTCAAATGCAAAAAAAGTAAGATTAATATCAGGTAGGAATTCTATAGTTTATTCTTTCGGAGAAAAAATAGATGTCAATGTAAAACCAGATATACCTGGTTCGCAAGTTCTCGATATTTGGAATGAAAGAGTATCTTCGATCAGAGAGAAATTTAAAAATCTCAGAACAGTGGTTCTTATTAAATCAGACGACCTCTGTGAGCTTGTTGTTTTCGAATTTGAAACTATTAGATACGATCCTGAACTTTACTATTGGAAATGGAACAAAAATCATAATCTGCAGGGCTTTGATAAAAAAACTGGCAATCATCGTTTTACATGGCAGCCTCATGGCTCTCAATTTACTATTATTGAAGAGGTTCCTAATAACTCGACAATAATTAGGGTTAAAAACAAACCACAACTTGAGAAAGAAGCAATACTTCAGTCAATTGGTTTCGACAAAAATTGGATTGAAATAAAAAAAACAATAAGATAAGAAGAGATGAAAACGAAAAGCTGGGATAAAATAAAAGATTCGGTTTACGGAAAAAAGGGCACTGAAAGACGTGATGAGCTGGAAAGGGATTTTGAAGCTTTTCAGATAGGAATGATGCTCAGAGAAGCTCGTGAGCAAAAAGCATGACACAAAAAGAACTTGCAGAAAAGCTGGAAAAAAAGCGAACTTATATTTCCAGAGTAGAAAATAACGGTAGCAATTTAACCTTAAAAACTTTGTATGATATTGTTGAAAAAGGGCTGGGTGGTAAAGTGAAAATTACTATCGACATCTAAAAAGTTGCCATTAAACCCAAATCGTCCGATAAGCGTCGGGAAGATTAGTTTTTACTTTCTCCCTGAAAATCCCGAACACAGCCGACCCGCTCCCACTCATGGCCGCATATTCTGCTCCCGAGTCATAGAGATGATTTTTAATCGTGCGGATTTCATCAGGAATAAGCGGAAGCGCTTCAAAGTCATTTCTCAGGAGGTTTTTCCATTCAGAAAGTGGTTGACGCACCACCTCACTAACAGGCTCTTCTGGAAGTTGCGGCTTGCATTGCGCATAAGCCCCGGCTGTACTGATCGATATTTCAGGAATAACAACTAAAATACGGTAGTCATCCAGCGTAAGCGAAATATCCCTTAAGATTTCACCACGCCCCTCCGCATAAACCGGACGGCTTCTTACAAAAAAGGCGCAGTCTGAACCCAGGGTGGCAGCATCTTCCTCCATCCTTTTTTCAGATAAACCCATTGAAAAAACACGGTTCAGCAGTTTGATGGTGGCCGCAGCATCTGCCGAGCCCCCGCCTAATCCCGTGCCGGTGGGCACAACCTTGTGAAGGTGAATTTTCACATCCGGAACAGCGTACTTCTCCTGCATCAGCCTGAAGGCTTTCACCACGAGGTTGTCTTCCTGTTTCCCGGGAACGGTAATTCCGCTGCTGCCGAAACGGAAGGCATCACCAGGCACCACTTCAAGAATATCGCTGTAGCTCAGCGGATAAAAAACCGTCTGAAGGTTATGGAAGCCATCATCACGCTTCTCAGTGATGCGCAACCCCAGATTAATCTTGGTGCCGGGAAACATTATCATTTCTCTGTCGTTTTTTCCTGACAAAGATACTGAGCATTTATAAAAATACAGAATACCACAACTCCAATGAGTTTATGTATTTTTGGAAGCTCAAAAAAAACATCCGGTTGCCGGATAAAAAAAGGAGAATCCAAACAAAGGATTACCGGAAAATAACAAACATTAAAAAATCATATGGCTTTAATCAACTCATTTATCAGCTGGTTCATTAAAAAACGTATTCACCAGATTGAGCTTTTCAAGAAGTATCCCCACGAAGTACAGCAAGAATGGCTGAAAAGGTTGCTCAGCAATGCCGAAGACACGGAGTGGGGCCAGCGCTATGATTTTAAGTCGATTGAAAGCCCTGAAGATTTCAGGCAACGCATTCCGGTAAACGACTATGATTCGCTGAAAGAAGATATCGAGCGCACCCGCAACGGGGAGCAGTACATCCTGTGGGGAACTGAGATCCGCTTTTTTGCAAAATCATCGGGAACCACCAGTGACAAAAGTAAGTACATACCGGTAAGTGATGAAGCTCTTGAAGACTGCCATTACAAAGCCGGTAAAGATTTACTCTCCATTTACTTTGATAACCATCCTGACGCTACGATTTTTGATGGCAAAGGGCTGGTTATGGGGGGCAGCCAGAACATCACCGAGATCAATAACTCATCATATTATGACGGTGACCTGTCGGCGATACTTCTTCAGAACCTTCCTTTCTGGGTACAGCTAAAACGCACGCCCCACCTGAGCATTGCGCTGATGGAAGAGTGGGAAGCCAAGATAGAGAAGATGGCGCATGAAACCATGAATCACGATGTAACGAGTATTTCAGGGGTGCCCTCGTGGACACTGGTTTTGATAAAACGCATTCTGGAACTGAAAGGCACCGACAACCTCAAAGACGTGTGGCCTAACCTTGAAGTGTTCTTCCATGGTGGCGTGAGCTTCGACCCATACCGCACGCAATATCAAAAATACCTCCCGAAAGGGACCATAAATTACATGGAGACTTACAATGCCTCGGAAGGATTTTTTGCCATCCAGGATCAGTCTGATTCTGATGAGATGCTGCTGATGCTGGATTATGGTATCTATTACGAATTTCTTCCTATTGAAAACCTGGGTGATGAACACCCAAAAACACTGACGCTCGAAGAAGTGGAGAAGGGCAAGAACTATGCGCTCATCATCACCACCAACGGAGGGCTGTGGCGCTACATGATTGGCGACACCGTGGTGTTCACCAATCTGAGCCCTTACCGGATAAAAATTACAGGCAGAACCAAAAGCTTTATCAATGCAGTGGGTGAAGAGTTGATTGTTGATAATGCCGAGAAGGCGCTGGCAGTGGCATGCACGAAAACAGGTGCCAGCATTAACGACTACACAGCAGCACCTATTTATTTCAGCGACAACAAAAACGCCGGGCACGAATGGCTGATTGAGTTTGAGAAAGCACCTGAAAATATCAACTTCTTTGCTGAAACGCTTGATAATGCCTTGAAAAATGCAAACTCCGATTACGAAGCCAAACGCTACAACGATATGGTTTTGCGTAAACCAATTGTCAAAAGCATGCCACCCAACACCTTTTACAACTGGCTGAGAGAAAAAGGAAGGCTGGGAGGCCAAAATAAGGTTCCAAGGTTATCGAACAACCGCGATTATGTGGATTCGATACTTAAACTTCAGCAATCCTGAGGGTTCTGAGTACAGTTTTATTTTAGGGAATTTCATCGTATTTTTGCTTGTTCACAAAATAATTTAATCATGCACATTGGAGTTGCCGGAAACATAGGCGCAGGCAAAACCACCCTTACCGGCCTGTTGGCCAAATATTACGGATGGGAAGCCCGCTACGAAGATATAGATCATAATCCTTACCTCGAAAGTTTTTATGAAGACATGCAGCGCTGGTCTTTTAACCTTCAGGTTTATTTTTTAAACAGCCGCTTCAGGCAGGTGCTGGAGATCAAAAACAGTGGGAAGGACGTTATTCAGGACCGGACGATTTATGAGGATGCCCACATCTTTGCCCCCAACCTCCATGAGATGAGCCTGATGACCACGCGCGACTACGACAACTACCAATCGCTTTTCGAGCTGATGAGCAGCCTGATAGAACCACCCGACCTGTTGATCTATCTGAGAAGCTCAGTATCCACGCTGGTTCAAAAAATCCAGGACCGCGGGCGCGAATACGAAAACTCCATCCGTATCGACTACCTGAAAAAACTAAACGAGCGATACAATACATGGATTGCCAATTATAATATCGGTAAACTGTTAATTATTGATACGGATAATATTGATTTTAAAAATAACCGCGAAGACCTTGGGCATATCATCGAAAAAATCAATGCCGAGATTCACGGGCTTTTTTAAATAGCTCATTCAGAAAAAAGTAAATTATTGCCTTCGGATGAGGGCGCACGATAAACTTCATTAAAACATCGAATTTATTCCTAAAGCAATGCAAACCGGGTCAAAAAAGAAAGTACTTGGCGTTATTCCTGCCCGATATCAATCATCGCGGTTTCCGGGTAAACCTCTGGCCATGATTGAGGGCCAGTCGATGATTATGCGTGTTTATGAGCAGGCAAAAAAATGCGGCGCCCTTCATAAAGTGATTGTGGCCACGGATAACAAAGCAGTTTTCGGGCACGTGCATGCCATGGGCGGAATAGCCGTGATGACCTCAGAAAATCACGAAAGTGGAACCGAACGCTGTGCCGAGGCACTCCAAAAAACAGAAGGGGCCTTCGATATCGTGATTAATATCCAGGGCGATGAACCATTTATCAATCCGGCGCAGATAGAAAAAGTAATCGGTTTATTTTCGGCACCCGATGTAAAAATTGGTACCTTAGTCAAAAGAATATCGGATTTAAAGCAACTAAAAAATCCGAACAACGTAAAAGCAGTTGTCGGCACCACAGGAGATGCCCTTTATTTCAGTAGATCGGTCATTCCTTTTGTCAGGGATAAAGAGGAAGAAAAGTGGTTTGATGAAGTTGCTTTTTTCAAACACATCGGAATCTACGGTTACCAAAGCCAAACACTGAAAGAGCTGGTCAAACTGGAAAAGGGAGTGCTCGAAAAGGCAGAATCTCTCGAGCAGCTGCGATGGATAGAAAACGGTTACAAAATAAAAACCGTTGAAACCGAAGAAGATGCAGCAGGAATTGATACCTACGAAGATCTGTTGGAAGCCGTAAAAAGATTAAAAAGCAGTAATTAAGTAATTTATACTTGATTGATTAACAAATAAGGATTATCTTCGCTATGCTTAAACAGATGGAAATGAAATATATTACAGATTTATTATATGATCATGATTGCGTAATCATCCCCGGTTTCGGAGGATTCGTTTCCAGCTATGAGTCTGCCACCATCAACCACGACAAAAACCTTTTTAAGCCCCCGTTTAAAAAGATTCTGTTCAACAGCAGGCTAAAGAGCAACGACGGAATCCTCGCGAATTATATAGCGCAGAAAGAGAGCATCAGCTATACCAACGCCATGAACCTCATCCGCCGCTTTGTGTATAAGAGCAATAAAGAAATGGATGCTGAGAAAAAAATCCGCTTCCGCGGGATAGGTCTTCTTTACAAGGATGAAAACGGCAACCTTCAGTTTGAGCAGGATACCGCTGTTAATTATCTTCCGGATGCCTTCGGGCTGAGTGCTTTTAACTCGCCCACCATCTATCGTAAAGAAGGGCCAAAACGTTTCGAGCGTACCATTAAAGATTCTCCGGAAGTTTCGTTAAGATCCAGAAAATGGTTGAAAGGGCTCAAATGGGTTGCTGTTCTTGTTCCGCTGCTGGCTGTTGGAACATGGGGCTTTTTCAACCAGAACATGCTGAAACAAAAATACGATCAGTATGCGATTTATTTTTCGCCGATAACCGGTGAGGAAGAGACCGCCA
>JAASSU010000160.1 GCA_021767705.1 Bacteroidota bacterium
AGGCAGCCCTTGTAGATTGTGCTCCCACAGTTAGAAAAGCAATAAGCAACGAAACTAAAGTGGTAACAGCAAAGACACCCACACCCATCGAAACCCGGAAAGCAAAAGTGCTCAGCCAGTGGTCGAGATAATACCAGGCAGGAAGCCATGCTAACACATTAGCGATGATAACCAGTATGATAAACTCTTTCGACAGAGAGTAAACGATAGATCCAAACGATGCCCCCAACACTTTACGGATACCAGTTTCTTTGGTACGCAATTCTGTGATGTAGGCTGCCAGTCCGAAAAGACCCAAACAGGCAATGAAAATAGCGAGTAAGGTAAAATAGGTGATGACCGTTTTGAGGTTCATTTCAGACTTGTAAAGATTGTCGTAAAAATTATCGAGGAAAAAGTAATCGAATGGTTGCGAGCTAAAGTCTGCATTCCATTTCTCTTCGATATCCGAAATAGTTTCCAGCTGGTTTTCACCGGATAATCTCACCGCCAGGTAGCGGTAAAAAGGTGGCATAATATGTATCATCAAAGGTTCAACTTCAGCATGAAGTGAAGCATAATGAAAATCTTCCACTACCCCGATAATCTTACCGGCTTTCGGTTCTTCGAGACCATACAAATACTCGAATCGAGAACCTACAGGGTTTTCCAAATCATAGGCCTCCACGGCAGCCTGATTCACTATAAAAGCCTGTTCTGGATCAGTGCCAAATTCCTCTGAAAAGGTCCGGCCACCGGCCATTTTGAAGCCAAAAGTCTCAAGCATATCCACATCGGCCGACATCACACGCATGTTCATAGCATCATCACCCTCACTGCCTTGCTCCTGCTCAAGTCCGGGGATTCTGACGGTAAGGAACGGCGCACGCTCTCCGGGAATTATAGAAGTAGCTGCTGCACTCTCGACATTGGCCAGTTGTTTGATTTGGTTTTTAAATGTGTCCAGCTTTTCGCGATGCTGAATTCCAGAGGTTTTGAGTAAAACCACCTGCTCTTTTTCAAAACCCAGCTTTTTGTTCTGGATAAAAACCAGCTGCCTGTAAACAGTGACAGCACCAATAATCATCACCACAGAGATGGTAAACTGCAAAATCACTAATCCACGACGCAGATAAAGCGCCGTTTTATTTGAACTGTCGTTTAAGGTGTTTGACTTCAGGACCTTCAATGGCCTGAAACGTGACAAAACGATGGAAGGATACCATCCTGAAACAAATCCTACCAGAGCATACACCAGCAAGGCAAAAATCAAAGCGGGTGTCTTGAAAAGATCCATGCTGAGCTCTTTTCCGGTAATACGGTTAAATTCAGGCAAAACAAACCACACCAGTAACAATGAAATACATACGGCAATAAAAACCATGAGGTAAGACTCAGAGATGAACTGCATAAAAATGTTTCTGCGTCCTGCGCCCAGCACTTTTCTTACCCCCACTTCGCGGGCACGCTTAAACGACTTGGCTGTTGTGAGGTTCATGTAGTTGATGCAGGCTATGACGAGCACAAACACAGCGACAATGGAGAAAATATAAATATACTGAACATCGCTGTTTGCTTCGATCTCTTTTTCGGCATGCCCGTTCAGATGGATGTCCGTTATAGGGTTCACCATCAGCTGCAGTTCATAACCTTCCGGAATATCTGAGTCATCGCCGGCCACTTCGTAGCCAAACACCTGCCAGGCAAGTTCTTGCGCTTTCCTGTTAAAGGATTCCATCGATGGCTTATCCGTAAAGCGTACATAAGTGTAATACGCCGACGGCCCCCCATCGTCGCAGGGCACCCCCCTTGCCCTGAAATCATCCATCGAAATCACGATGTCATAGTGAAAGTGCGTATTAGCTGGTAAATCATTAATTATGGCGGTAACCGAGTAGTGTGTCTCGTTGATTTTAAGCGATTTGCCTACCGGATTGGCAGAGCCGAAATAGCGCTTAGCCGTCCTCTGGCTTAAAACCACTTTTTTGGAGCCTTTCAGTGCTTTTGCCGGATCTCCCTGTAATACGGGTATTTCAAAAAACTTAAGGAAATTAGTGTCCGCAATCAACACATTGCTTTCATTAAAGGAGAGCTCCTGATAAGACCCCACCACATCATTATAAAAAAATGCAGCTTTATGGCGTCTTCAACCTCAGGAAACATCGACTTAACCCGCGGTGCAAGATCGCCCTGTGTGGCTGCCCAGTGAGCATCTTCGCCATGACCAATGTAGCGTGGCTCGAGACGGTAAATATTCTCAGCACTCGAAAAATGCCTGTCATAACTCAGCTCATCCAGAACAAAAAGAAAAATCAAAATGCTGGTGGCTATTCCAATGGCCAGGCCCATTACATTAATGGCCGAAAAGAATTTGTTCCGTAAAAAATAGCGCAGCGTGGTTTTTAAAATATTCTTAATCATGGCTTTAGTCTATTCGTATTTCAACACTTTGGCAGGATTTAGTTTACTGGTCTTTATGGCTTTCACCGAGGTTATTGTCAGGGCAATTAAAAGGGCAACCAACCCACTAATAACGAAAGGCCAGATGTTGATTATTGTGTGATAGGCAAAATTGTTCAGCCATCCGGAAAGCACAAAATAGGCTACAGGCCAGGCAATCACGTTGGCGATAACCACCAGTATCAGAAACTCCCTGGAAATCAGCTTCACGATTCCGGAAACCGGAGCACCCAGCGTGCGCCTGATGCCAATCTCGCGGGTGCGCTGGTTGGTCATAAACGAAACCAAGCCAAACAACCCCAGCACCGCTATCAAAATAATAATGCCCGTGAACAGTGCTGTCAGATAACCCAGGCGGGCCTCATCAGCGTAAAGCTTGTCGATGGCGTTGCTGTGAATCACATACTCGAAGGGCCTGGACGGAGCAAACTCATGCCATTTCTTTTCCAGGAAACTGATAATTTCTCGCGGATCACGGCCTGAGTATCTCACCGCTACAAAAGCCGCAAAATAGTTGATGATGCGCTCATCTTCCTTCATATTCAAAACAAACGGCGTCTGCTCGCTGTGCAGCGATTTCACATTGAAATTCTTAAACACTCCCACCACGCGTTCTTGTCCGCGCAGCGAATGGAATTTCTTGCCGATGGCTTCCTTGTTCGATTCCCAACCCATGTAATTCACCATAGCTTCATTAATGAGGATGGCGTCCCACTTATCGCGGCTGTTTCTTCGGGAGTAGTCCCTGCCTTCCACGAGCGGAATTTTGAAAAGCTTTAGAAAATCCTCTCTCACAATTAATGTAGGATAGAATTGCCACTCATCATCAGGGTACCCTTCAGGTTTGAACTCATGGTTGTTGTGGTCGGTGCCGGGAATATACTCGGTGGTGGTGACATACTCCACCCTGGGGTGCTTCATCAGCTCCCCTTCAAATTCGTCGTACTTATGCACAACCGGCGTTCTGGAAACAGGTAGCAGAATCACATTTTTGTCGTTAAAGCCCAGCTCAGCGTTGCGTAAATAATTGAGCTGGATAAACACCACAGAAGTACCAATAATCAATGCAATGGCGATGGCAAACTGAAAGATAACCAGCACCTTTCGTGCGCTGGCTGAGCGCATACCTCTGCTGACATTTCCCTTCAACACTTTGGCCGGCTTATACTTTGACAGGAACACTGCCGGATAAAACCCTGCCACAACTCCCGTGAACAAAGTAAGCAGAACCAAAAGCGCCACGCCCCCCGGACTAAAAAGCGGATCCATGGTCAGAGCCCTGTCAATAAAATTATTAAAGGAAGGCAGGAAAACATCTATGATGACCAATGCCAGCAAAATGGCCATTAAAGTCATGATGATTGATTCGGTGAGAAACTGCAATATTAGTTGTCGCCGCTGGCTACCGAGCACTTTCTTTATCCCTATTTCACGTGCCCGCCCGGCAGCAGTGGCAGTAGAGAGGTTCATAAAATTGATGATAGCGATGATGAGCATAAAAACGGCAATGGTGGCCAGAATAATCACCGACGTATAATTTCCGTTGGTGGCAATCTCATAGTCGAGGTGCGAATGCAGATGTATATCCTTGACAGGTTGAAGATAAAGCCTTTTGCGCTCGGCCTGGGCCACCGGAAAATACTTTTCCACGAAGTCAGGCAACTGGCTTTCGAGGTTCTCAGGCTTCACATTATCCTCCAGCACCACATAAGTCCAGAAAGGATTCCAATACCAGGTCTGTGGCATTTGTCCGCGGTAGAATTTACGCAACGAGCTCATGCTGGCAAGGATATCGTATGAGAAGTGCGTATTTTTTGGAGGATCTTTTATTACGCCGGTAATAGTGAAGTGAAAGCGCTCTTCGTGGCGGAGCTTTTTCCCCACCGGATCTTCATCGCCAAAGTATTTCCTTGCCGTGCTCTCCGTAATTAAAGCTGTGAGTGGCTTGCGCAGCGAAGTGGCCGGGTTGCCCCTTACAAACTCTATGCGAAAAATATCCAGAATGCTTGAATCGGCAAAAAAGAAGTCCTTTTCTTTAAAGCCATGCTCTCCATATTCGATGAAATATTCCGAATTCCAGTTGTTAAAAACACGGCCGGCATATTTGATCTGTCCGGGATATTCGGCCAGCATCGTTTTCATCAGCGGGCACGGGCTGCTGGTGGAAGTCTCGCCCACACCTTGAAAATTGGCGTCATTAATAATCCGGTAAGTTTGATCTGCGTGGGGATGAAATCTATCATAAGAAACCTCATGCAGCAGGTAAAGCGAAATGATAATAAATGTGGCCAGCCCCAGGGTTAAGCCAAAAATATTAATAAAACTATGTGTTGGATGCTTCCTGAGATTTCTGATGGCGATTAAGAAGGTCTTTTTAATCATCTTTTTTCGATATCTATTTGTTTTGACCTTTTTGTTCTATTTTTGTGCCATCTATTTTAATTTGCTGCTTATCTGCTTGTTATATCCATACAGAAATATAAATCTGTTCACTAAGATGCAGGAGGGTGTTCGCAGCCGTACAACTTTTATCACATGAATGAAATTTATTGGGTCATCCTTCTTCTGGTCAATTTTGGGCTCATTCTCTTGTCATACCGGATTTTCGGGAAGATGGGTTTGTTTATCTGGGTACCCATCGCCGGAATTGTAGCCAACATACAAGTCATCCAGACAATAGAGCTATTCGGGTTTACGGCCACTTTAGGAAACATCGTCTACGCATCCTCTTTTCTGGTAACGGATATTCTTTCTGAAAACTATGGTAAAAAAGAGGCCAACAAGGCAATTTGGATAGGGTTTTTCAGCCTGATAGCGATGACTATCCTCATGAACCTGGCACTGTTCTTTAAACCGACTTCGGAGGCATTTTCACAGGATACTTACAAAAGCATTGAAACCATCTTTAGCTTTATGCCGCGTATTGTGCTGGCCAGCCTGGTGGCCTATATCCTGTCGCAGAAGCATGATATATGGGCTTTCCATTTCTGGAAAAAGCGATTTTCTTCCACAAGAACATTATGGATTCGTAACAATCTGTCTACAATGGTATCACAGCTTCTCGACAGCCTGATATTTACGGTCATTGCTTTTTACGGTGTTTTTGAAATGGAAATCCTGATTGAAATATTTGCAACCACTTACCTGTTAAAATGGTTAGTGGCTGCATCAGATACCCCGTTTATCTATATCGCCAGCAAAATGAAAAGCAAAAACCTGGTAGAATAATTATTTGACCTGGCTGATACCTTGACGGATGTGATAAATTCTGTTCATCAGTCGCGTCGAGGTCTGTCGGTCGGTATAATGTAAACCTTCGGCACGGATAAGCATTAAAGACAACTCCGTACTGTGGCTGTGGAAGTTGGCCAAGGCATCAAAAAGTCCGTTTGTCGGATTCGTTTGAAGTGCTGTAAGCATTGTTTTAGTGAGTCTTCCGGCAAGCCACTTTGTTCGTTGTACAAACTGAGTGTCCTTACACTTATCAAGTTGATTAATGAGTTCACTGGATAATTGAATAGTCTCGCGCCATAATGGCTGGATGCTGTATTTGCTAACTTGTGCTTTCATTTCTCTTCGTTTTTAAGTTTTAAATCCCGGTTCAGTTATTTTTGTTTAAACAGAAACCTATAAGAATTAAACAAAGAAAGAACCATTTAGTTGCAAAACCTCCTTCGAATATTATGCCAAAATTGTAAACACCCCGAATAAAGGGCTTTGCCGCCAAAAAATCCTATTACATTAAGCCTTTCACTGTCCGATCTTTAAACACATTGTCCACGATTGAACAGTGACTGAAAAAATACTTAAAAGCATTTTCAATTGAGATTTGATATCTTTACATCCTCTGAACAAAGTCATAATTTGATGAGTAAAGAAAAAATCAAGTTTCAATTTAATAAGAGCGAAGTGAAAGCCCTTTTCGATATGCTCACCGTGGCTAATTTCGAAATGATCGATGACACGGTGAAGCGTGTTTTGGTGCGTCACATTCTAGAAAAGGTCTATTTTAAGCTGGCCAAACGTTTGGCCCGCAGTTTTGAAGAAACCTCCATGAGCCTGAACCACGCCGAATGCCTGGCCCTTTATGAAATGTTAAACACCCTTGATGACATTGACCTCCCCGATTATGAAAGGCATGTGAAATACCAGGTAACCGATGAGATTCACGCCCGGTATATTGCTTGATTTCATTGACGTGATTACGTTTTCTGAGCTGAAAATTTAGCTCCTTATTGTAAACCAATAAAAGACAATTACTTAATTTTAGAATGCGTGATAAGCCAAAGTCATTAGATTTCTCCCTCGGCTAATTAAGCTCAAAAATTTCTTTATTCCTCTCTTTTTGCTCAGAGACAGAGTTTTCTCATAAAGCAAATGGAGACCTCGGTTCGAAATAACTGGAATTACATGCAGAGGAGACAAAAGGGATGCTATGACTGCTTTGTAAGGCTACTTTTTATTCCCGGCCTACGAGGGTATGGCCCGCAAAACAAGCAGGGAATTATAGCGTAAGCCTGTGTGGTAGCCATTCGCGAGTGAACCGGCAGAATATTAATGAGAAACTTACAAAGCTTTAAACTTAAGAGCACTACTAATCCATTAGTGAGCGGCTCGAATGGCGTGGATAATTTCCTGCGTAGCTTTTGCCGACATGC
>JAASSU010000161.1 GCA_021767705.1 Bacteroidota bacterium
TGGGTCTGGATGACGCCGCCGATGGTTTTGTTTTTCTCGATGACCTTCACGGTTTTATTATTTTTTGACAGGTAGTAAGCCGCGGTGAGTCCGGTAAGGCCCGCGCCAATCACTACAGCATCCACATTTTCCTTGCTCATGTCTAAATTGATTTTGAGAATTTCTTATCCGTATTTTCCACCAATGGATCGTAAGCGGCTGCAATATTCCTGATAAAGAACCGGCCCTTGTCGGTCACGGTCAGATGATCCCTGTCGAGGGAGATGAGCCCGTCGTCCAGAAACTGTTGCAGCTTTTGGTCGTTGATGGCAGTGAGCTTTTTTATCTCTTCTGCGGCTTTCCCGGTGCGGCTTTCGATGGTTTTCCAGGGCAGCACCCGGTTGCACATAATTTCGTTGATGACCTCGCGCAGCACTTGCTCCTCTTCAGTAACGAGGTACACTTTCTCATGCGCAAAGCTGTTTTGATTCATCTTGCTGACGTACTCTTTAACATCCTTCGTGTTTTGGATGTATGCGTCATCGAGCTGGCTGATAGCACTGGTTCCGAAAGCATACACCTGTCCGGTGGTCTCGCGGGTGCAATAGCCCTGGAAATTCCGGTGCAGCTTTTTGTTGTGGAGCGCCACCGTCAGTTCGTCATCGGGCTTGGCGAAATGGTCAAGGCCGATGGCCTCATAGCCGGCTCCTGTCAGCTCTTCGAAAGCCCCCTCGAAAAGCCTGAGTTTTTTCTCCGCCGATGGCAGCCCATGCGCTTCGAGCTTTTGCTGAGATTTTTTAAACCATGGAACATGCGCATAAGAAAAAGTGACCAAGCGGTCAGGATCGACATCTATTGCTTTACGGATGGTGTTTTTAAACGACTCTTCATCCTGATAAGGGAGGCCGTAAATAAAGTCGAGGTTCACCGCGGCTTTTCCGTCTTTGCGGATGTAATCAGCAAGTTCTTTAACAGGAATGGCAGATTTGTCGCGGTTGACCGTATCAAGCACTTTTTCGTTAAAATCCTGTATTCCCAAGCTGAAGCGGTTAAAACCTTCGTTTTTCAGCGTGTCGATATAATCATGATCAAGATAAGCCGGATTGCACTCAATGGCTATTTCTGCACCTGCATTAAATGCAAAATGCTTCCGCAGAAGATTCATGATATCAGAAATCTGTGATGATTCAAGGTAATTGGGCGTGCCTCCTCCCCAGTGAACCTGCGTTACCTTGCGGTCTTTATCGATATACTTGGCTACAAGCTCTATTTCTTTCTTCAGTGCGGTTACATACTCATTGATTTTATCACGATTTCGTGTGATGGAGGTGTTGCAGCCGCAATACAGACAGAGTTTCGGACAAAACGGAATGTGCAGATAAATGGAGATATTCCGGGTGGGGTTGTCATTGGATTTTTCCAAGAGCCCTGCCATATCAATGTTTTGATGATCCTGCTCAAAGAAATTGGCAGGCGGATAGCTCGTATATCTGGGTACCGCCTTGTTATATTTTTCAAGTAAGTCGCGAGGTATTAACATAATTTTTTTCTAAGATTTCCTACCCGGAGCGATGATTTTTTCATCCGCTCCTCATGTACTTCTAACCAGTTTCGTAGCTGGTTGTTTCGATTTATCGGTATAAAGCAATATCGTAGCTGCCACCACCATCACACTCAGTATGGCTTCTATCCCGAAAAGGCCACTATAGCCTATCATATCGGCAATTTTACCGCTCGAAACAGCAATGATCAGGCTGCTGAGATGAGTAATCACGATTTGAATAGTGAAATCCGTCCCTTCGCGCCCGGGACGCACCACATCCATGGCAATGGTGTAAATCATCACAGAGGCAGCTCCGTAGGCTCCCCACACCATAGCGATGCCGGCAAAGAGCATCAGCGTCCCCGGATTGCTGAACGACATGACGTAAAAGAACATCGAAGCGCTCATCATTAAAACCGACACAATGATAATCATCTGTCGCCGGCCTACCCTGCGTATCAGGTGGCCTACCACCATGGCCATCACCACGGCTACGGCCGTTCCGTAAACACCCGACATCAAGCCAATTTCCATCACAGAAAAATTGATATCGACCAAAAAGGGCTTGATCATGGTGAGGATGGCAATAACTCCTGAGTAATAGATGACAAGCAGGAATACTTGCTTCCCGATATTTTTTTGCCTGAAGAATGACTTGATATCTCTCATCGAAACCGCTTTAGAAAGTGGAGCGCCCTTTTGAGCGATAGCCTTTTTCTTAATGCTGTAGAGTGGTATCAATGCCAGTGTAACAAACAGGGCCAGGGCAATCAGCAGCATCTGCCATCCCAGGTAGTGATAGACTACAAGCAATACGCCGCTACCCATCAGGGTGCCGATAAAGCTGCCCGACGATTGCATGCTGTTTCCCACGCCACGCTCATCGCGCGAAAGCGAAAGGATAGCAAAGGCATCGGTGGCGATATCCTGTGTGGCCGAGGCCGTAAAAGCAATAACCATCAGCACCATAATCGTAGTGAAGTGCATACTCAGATCGAAAAAGCTGATGCTTACAATAATCATGGCATAAAAAACTTCCGAAACGATAATCCACTGGCGGTAATCTTTCCGGCTGTTGCACTGCTTATCGATAAACGGGGCCCATAAGAATTTAAAAATCCAGGGCAGTTTCACTAACTGGATGTAGCCAATCGATTCCAGTGAATAGGCTTCCTGGCGCATGATAACAGGCACCACCGTTGAGAAGAAACTCATCGGAATCGACTGGGCCACATACAGGCTTAATAGTGTGCTATATTTTTTCAGGTGCTGATGGCTCATTGAAACATTTTAAAAACTAAAATCGAGACGAACTCCATACAGTGCAGGCTGTCCGAGCTGTGCATACGATTTGCCCAGGGCGTTAAAGTAAAACGCCTGGTAATCTTCGTTGAGTATATTTTTCCCCCACAGACTGATAGCAAAGTCATCTTTTTCGAAGGTGATTTTCGAGTTCAGCAAGCCGTAATAGTCCTGGTACGAAATATTTTCTTCCTGCCAGTAATGTTTTCCAACACCGCGATAATCAATCCGGAACATCACTTTATCGAGCATATTGTAATTAAACTCATGATTGTAAACAAACCCGGCATGGAATGTATATTCCGGGATGTATGGAATACGGTTTCCACTGAAATCATCCTCTCCATCCACATACTCCACAAATTTAGCATCCGTGTATCCAAAGCTCAGGAATCCTTCGGTGTGAACCGTAGGCACTCCCCTGAACTCCAGCTCAATACCTTTACTTTCGCTCTGTCCGGCGTTGTCGAGCATCGAGCCCGGCTGCACTTCTCCTTGCTCATCAATAACAGGCTGATAGATTTGTTGTTTTTTCCAGTCGATATAAAAAACAGAAAGATTGGTTTGCAGCCTGTTTTTGAAATAGCGCGACTTCACGCCCCATTCGTAGTTCCAGCTTTCTTCCGGCTCAAAACTACGATCTTGCTCACGTGCAAACGATGAGTTGAACCCTCCGGTTTTGTAACCTTTAGCGATAGTGACGTAAGTATTTACTTTTTCGGTGAGTCGATATTTCAGGCTGACTTTTGGCAGCACTTCCCAGAAATCGAGCTTGCTGTCGAAGGACTCATCCGTAATCTGGTTTCCGTTCAGGAATTTATCATACTGATAGTCGAGTGAAGCCGATTCGTAGTCGAAGCGAATACCGGCTGAAACAGAAAGGCCTTTTGTCAGAAAATCTTTAACCGTTGACTGGTGAAAAAGAGCCGCCCCGCTGGTGTTCTGATCGTAGTATTTGTCATAGTTCATCGGTCCCGGCAGGCCATAAGCTGCAACAGCATCTTCTCCGTAGTCTACGGCCACCTGGCGGTCGGTTAACTGGGTAAACCCGAAAGCACCGCATAACCATTCGTAGCTGCTTTCATCTTCAGGCTTCGACTGGAAGTAAATTTCCTGCGAAAGCATATTTTGTTCCTGGAACTGCTCAACGAAAAACAGCGAGGCCGGCGTAAAATCCTGATCCACGCTCTGGACATCATCAAGGTATTGATGGCTGGTCACTGACTTGATGATGCTGTGGCTGGTTTCATACTCAATCGTTACGTTGTTCGAGAGCATCTGACGTGTGTACATGCTCGGATTGTTGTAGTTCACATTTTTCGCAGTGTTTGTCGAATCAACGTATTCGGCATACGGATACCCGTTTTGGTCGCTGTCTTCAAAGTTAAAAGAGTATTCTATTTTCAGATTGTCTTTTGGTTGGTACAAGGCTTTCAACCTGGCTGAGTAAGACCTCAGGTCATCGGCAGGGTTGCCCGTGTATTCATTGGTGAAATAGCCATTACGATCCACAAAGGCGCCATTGACCACAAACCCGAATTTATCGGAAACAGGTTGGTGATGGCCTACCACTACTTTATAGTTTTCATAGTTTCCGGCATTTAAGGAAAGGCTGGTTTTACGATAATCGAGCGGATCTTTGGTGTGAATATTGATAAGTCCACCCATTGTGTTTCTCCCATAGAGCGTTCCCTGTGGCCCCCTGAGCACTTCGATGCGTTCGATGTCAAAAAACTCAAAATTAAAAGCTGCTTTTTCGAAGTAAGGAACATTATCGACATACAAACCAACAGATGGAGAGTTGATTCGTGAGCCGATACCCCGGATATAGATTGGCGATGTGAGCTTGGAACCGTAGTCGGGCATAAAAAGGTTCGGAACGCGGGATGATAGTTCAGTAAGTGAATTCATCTCCTGCTGTTCCAGGTTTCTGGCTTTTAATACAGATGCCGACATCGGCAGCTCCTGTAATTCGTTTTTTTCTTTACTGGCTTTTATTTCAAAACTTTCCAGTTGCACTGGAGGTATGTAGTTGCTGTCGCGCGATATAACCATCTGGTCCTGACCGATCCCCTCCTGAATCATCATGGACAGAAAGAAAATAATTGCAATTCCTCTATACATTACTTTCATTGTTGTGTTCGTTAGTTAAGATTAAAAAATGTTTTTTCCCGGTTTCCCGGATAAAGAATGGGTGATACCGTTTTCAGATGCTTTTCAGCATTGCATCAGAAATTTTTCAACTATATTGAAAAATATACACTACAATACTTATGTACATACCATATTATTTGACATGACCTTATTAAAAAAGTGACTATAAGGCCACTATCATAAGTAAATTAAGAAAGGTATCAGAACGATTGTTTAGATGAAAGATGGCGGAGGACGGCCATAGAGTGAATAACTAAAATCGGTGAGATGCGGTTTGGCGGACCACTCCTCATACAAATGCAAGTCTAAACAGCTAACAGAGCGGAAAGCTGATCGACTTTCTAAAACAGTATTTTTATCTTTCGAAAAGTCTTTGTCTTCTGAGAAGTCAACAAAATAAACATCCGCAAACGAATCCTGCGATTCTTTTTCCAGAATGATCTGCTTGTCTCCCTGATTTTCGTCGGCAAACTGGCTGTCGTACGAATCATTGAACTGCACAAACAACAGGTAGAAGGCGTAAAGCACTACTACGGCAGCGTAAGGCAAAGGTGATACAATGATTCCGAAAGCAAACATGACTTTTTCGTTTACTGTGTTTTATTTCACAAGCAAAAGTATAAAAAATATGCACCTGGCAATTCAGAGTTTTGATACTTAAATTTAAAATACCTGAAAAGCAATGATATAAAAGAAGGTTATTATTTAATTTAAAACAATTCTAAATAGGTATAAGCTTTTGACAATCTTTATCATGACTTTCATCAAAGCTGTCATTGACAAGTGTCAATGATGGGGGAGTGGTTGCACTTTGTATCATGGATTTTTTGCGTTGGAAATTTCCGGGCTCAGCGAATTATGCTGCAAACCAAAATCTGTTCTGTGATGGATTCATAAAAGAGCGAATGTTTTCATATTTTTGACCCCTGAAAAAAATTATTTGATATGCCAAATTCAATAGATAAAACCAGTTACCTCCTGAAGTCGCTGGCTACAGGAAAAACTTTTGAAGACGCCGGCTGGATGCTTGCAGCCCCTGACGAAGACAAACCCTCGCTGATCAGGGCCGGATATAAGAAAAAGCAAATTGATGTTAAGCCGGAAGATTATGGCGTTTTCCGTTTTGCCGACTGGCTGCCTGTTTCCAGGATGCTTCAGGGCTCTTCTGCTCCGGTGACCTACAAGAGTGAGGGGCTGGCTAAGGAGCTTGGATTGAATAATCTTTACATCACCTTTAGCGGATACTGGCCCGAAAAGGGTGCGAATATGAAAACCTGCTCTTTTAAGGAAACGGAGGCGTATTCGGTGGGCGGACGCCTGAATACTAAAAACGGGGAAGTGCTTGTGGTGGCTTCGGCAGGAAATACGGCACGTGCTTTTGCCCGGGTTTGTTCTGATAATAACATCCCGCTTTTGCTATCTGTTCCTGAAGATAACATCAACGCCTTGTGGTTTGATGAGGAAATAAAAGACAATGTAAAGCTGATCGTCTCGAAAAAAGGAAGTGATTATTTTGACGCAATCCATCTTTCAAACCTGGCATGTCAGAGCAAGCGTTTTATTCCGGAAGGCGGAGCGAAAAATGTAGCACGGCGCGACGGGATGGGCACCACTGTTTTGTCGGCAGCGCATCATATCGGGAAAATCCCCGATTATTATTTCCAGGCTGTAGGCAGCGGCACCGGAGCAATTGCCGCATGGGAAGCCAACCTGCGCCTTATTGAAGACGGACGATTTGGGAACAACAAGATGAAGCTGATGGTGTCGCAGAATTATCCTTTTGTTCCTATCCATGACGCCTGGAAAGCCGGATCGAGGGATATTCTGGCTATGGATGATGATGTGGCCCGCAAGCAGGTGGCTACCATCGGAGCTAAAGTACTTTCGAACCGGAAGCCTCCTTACGCTATTGTGGGAGGACTGTTTGATGCCATGATGGATGCGGGTGGCGATGTTTTAATAGCCAACAACCAGGAAAGCATCATGGCCGATGAATTATTTCAACAAACCGAGGGAATCGACCTTCATCCTGCGGCAGCAGTAGCCACGGCCACACTCATCCAGGCCGTAAAGAATAAAACCGTAAATCCTGACGATTGCATTATGCTGAA
>JAASSU010000024.1 GCA_021767705.1 Bacteroidota bacterium
TATTGAATCGCTCTATATCAGGATGAAAAACAACAAATATCGTGTTAGCCGTGCAACACTGTACAACACCATTGAGCTGCTGCTCAGTTGCAACCTCGTAACCAAGCACCAGTTCGGAAACAACTGCGCGGAGTTTGAAAAGTCATACAAGTTCAAACAGCATGATCATTTTATTTGTCTTGATGACGGAAAAGTGCTGGAGTTTTGCGACCCGAGGATACAGCAGATTCAGGATTCTGTTGAAGAGCAACTGGGCGTAAAAATAACGCATCACTCCCTCACATTTTACGGCACCTGCAACAACAATGGCGAAGACAAACCGCCAAAATAAAAGATTGATATACAGCAACTAAAAAAAGCCTTTTGTTTTAAGACAGAAGGCTTTTTTTGGTCTCAGGCCCAACATTTTTTGTTACCTTTGGCCTTCGGTAAAAACGAGCACAATTAAGCCATTTAATTGTGAAAAAAGATTAAAGATTGATGAAAGTAGATGTTTTGTTGGGCCTGCAATGGGGCGATGAGGGAAAAGGTAAAATTGTTGATGTACTCACTCCCCGCTATGATATCATAGCACGGTTCCAGGGTGGCCCGAACGCCGGGCACACCCTCGAGATTAAAGGCGATAAGCACGTGTTACACACCATCCCTTCAGGAATTTTTCATCCGGAAAAAACCAATGTTATAGGAAATGGTGTCATTATCGACCCCCTCTCCTTAAAAGGTGAGCTTGAAAGGCTGCGAGCCAAAGGAGTTGCCCCGGAAAAGAACCTGATCGTATCTAAAAAGTCGCACCTGATTCTTCCCACACACCGGTTGCTCGACGCCACTTATGAGGCTTCGAAGGGTGACGCAAAAATCGGATCGACCTTAAAGGGAATAGGCCCTACCTATACTGACAAAACAGCCCGCAACGGACTTAGGGTGACTGACATTTTAAGTGATGATTTCCGTAATCGCTACGACAGCCTGAAAAAGCAACATCTTGATATCATGGACAGCTATGGTTTTGACTACAAAAGCTATGAGCTGGACGGGATGTCGTTCGACCACTATGAGCAAATGTGGCTGGATGCCGCCAACGAGATCAAAGAGCTGAAGGTGATGAGTACCGAAAACTTCATCGACCGCCAACTCCGCGAAGGTAAGAGCATTCTTGCTGAAGGAGCGCAAGGCACTTTGCTGGATATTGAGTTTGGCAGCTATCCTTTCGTTACTTCTTCGAACACCATCACCGCCGGTGTTTGCTCGGGACTGGGCGTTGCGCCTTCCAAAATCGGAAGGGTGTTCGGAATTGTTAAAGCCTACTGCACGCGCGTGGGCAGCGGCCCCTTTCCTACAGAACTTCATGACAACGATGGTCAGAAACTTCGCGATGAAGGAAATGAATACGGTGCCACTACCGGACGACCAAGACGCTGCGGATGGCTCGACATTAATGCGCTGAATTATTCGATCATGCTCAACGGCGTTACGGATCTTGTGATGACCAAGGCCGATGTGCTTAGCGCGTTCGATGAAATCAAAGTGTGCGACCGTTACCAGGAAAAAGACGGTGAAATCACCCAGGAGTTTGATATCGAAAAATCGGGTCTTGAGCCTCTGTTTAAGACCCTAAAAGGCTGGAAAACCAACCTTGACGATAAAACCAAAGCTTCTGAATTTCCGGAAGCACTGAATGACTACCTGAAGTACATTGAAGAAAATTCCGGTGTGCCGGTCTCTATCCTTTCTGTGGGGGCTGATCGTGACAAAACGATTGTCCTCAGGGATTTTTAATTTTCCCGGAAAAGCACTTTAAAAATAATTATTATAGCCACCGAAATGGTGGGTTTCTTTATGGGTTGGCTTTTGTGTTGGCTCTTCAAGCTGACATACCGAAAACAAAAAGCCGGACAATTAATTGCCCGGCCAGTAAATTTATCAAATTTCACTTACAATTTCCTTGCGACCTCAACTTCTTCAAATCCTTCGATGATATCCCCTACTTTGATATCGTTAAAGTTTTCGATGTTGAGACCACATTCGTAACCTGCTTTCACTTCTTTCACATCATCTTTGTAACGCTTAAGAGAACCCAGGTTTCCGGTATAAATCACGATACCATCACGGATTACGCGGACACGTGTGTTACGGGTAATCGTTCCGTCAAGCACCATACATCCTGCAATGGTACCCACTTTAGTAATCTTGAAGACATCCCTGATTTCGAGGTTACAAACAATTTTCTCCTCAATATCCGGTGAAAGCATACCTTCTATCGCAGCCCTGATTTCCTCGATGGCTTTGTAGATAACGGAGTAAACCCTGATGTCGATCTGTTCTTTTTCAGCCAGCTTACGCGCCGCTACTGACGGGCGCACCTGGAATCCAACGATAATGGCGTCGGAGGCCGATGCCAGCATCACGTCACTCTCAGAAATCTGACCCACTGACTTGTGGATAACATTCAATTGAACCTCATCGGTCGACTGCTTCAGGAGTGAGTCTGCCAGGGCTTCCACTGAGCCGTCCACATCACCTTTAACAATGATATTCAATTCTTTGAAATCACCCACTGCAATTCTTCGTCCAATCTCATCAAGCGTAATGTGCTTCTGCGTTCTGATGCCCTGCTCGCGCTGCAGTTGACGGCGCTTTACAGCTATCTCTTTAGCTTCCCGCTCATCGACCAATACGTTGAACTGGTCGCCGGCCTGCGGTGCACCATCGAGGCCGAGCATCAATACCGGGGTTGAAGGGCCGGCACTATCCACCACCTGGTTACGCTCATTGTACATCGCCTTGACTTTACCGGAATGCGAGCCTGCAAGAACATAATCGCCCTTGTGCAACGTTCCTTCCTGAACCAGCAGCTTGGAAATATATCCCCGCCCCCGGTCGAGCGATGATTCCACCACCGTTCCCTTGGCATGTTTCTTCGGGTTTCCTTTCAGCTCAAGCAGCTCTGCCTCAAGCATCACCTTTTCAAGAAGGTCATCAATTCCTTGACCATGTTTTGCAGAAATATCATGACTCTGATATTTTCCGCCCCATTCTTCAACGAGGATATTTCTCTGGGATAATTCCTCTTTTATCTTATCAGGATTGGCCCCCGGTTTGTCTATTTTGTTAATAGCAAATACGGTGGGCACTCCTGCTGCCTGGGCGTGGTTGATGGCCTCAATGGTCTGCGGCATGATCTTGTCATCGGCAGCAATCACGATAATGGCCACATCCGTAACCTGGGCACCACGTGCACGCATCGCTGTAAAAGCTTCGTGACCCGGTGTGTCGAGGAAGGTAATCTTCTTACCGCTTTGCGTCAGCACCTCATAGGCACCAATGTGCTGGGTAATACCACCGGCCTCGCCCCCAATAACGTTTGTCTTCCTGATAAAGTCGAGGAGCGATGTTTTACCGTGGTCTACGTGACCCATCACGGTCACAATCGGAGCCCTTTCCTCAAGATCCGACTCATCATAGTCTTCTTCATGGTCAGATGACTCAAGTGCTTCCTGCACTTCAACACTCACAAACTCCACCTCATAGCCAAACTCATCGGCCACCATGGTTATCGTTTCAGCATCAAGACGCTGGTTGATAGACACAAATAAGCCCAGAGACATACAAGTGGAGATCACCTGGTTCACATTGGCATCCATCATGGTAGCCAGTTCGTTCACCGTTACAAACTCTGTAGCCTGGATAACCTTCTTGTCCTGTTGTGTCGACTCGGCTTCCTGTTGAACTTTTGCCGTCTCGCGCTTGGTGCGGCGGTGCTTTGAAGACTTGCTCTTTCCACCACCACTCAGGCGTGCCAGGGTTTCCTTCACCTGCTTCTGGACCTCTTCTTCCGAAGGTTCATGGCGCTTTTTAGCTGCCGGACGTTTGCCTTGCTTTTTATTTCCTTGCTGACGCTGACGTTGTTTGTTCTGATCATCGCGTTGCTGTTCCCCGGTGGAGATGCGGCGACGCTTTTTCTTCTTCGGACGCAGGCTTTCGTCGGTAGAGGATGCTACAGGTTTCTTCTTCGAGCCTGCATCAGCACCTTTCTTATCCGCCTGTTTCTTGGGCTTATCCTTGCGCCTGTCCTGTTTTTTCTTGTCAGGTTTTTTCTGCGATTCTGTTGGCAGATCGATAGTTCCAAGAATTTTTGGCCCATCCAATCGTTCTACCTTTGTCTCTAAGAAATCATCCTTCTTTTCTTCTGGTTTTTCAGCAGTCTTCTCCGGCTTTTCTTCCTGTTTTACTTCTGCTGCCGGTTTCGCCGACTTTTCGGCAGGCTTTTCTTTCTTTTCTTCTTTTTTCTCCTGCTTCGGCTCAGCCGCTTTCTTCTGATCCGGCTTGGCAGCCTTTTCTTTCTTTTCAGCTTTGGGAGCTGACGCTTCCTTACTGGCAGGAGCTTCATCTTTAGTTTCTTTCTTCGCTTTCGGAGCAGCCTTTTCAGCCTTCTCCCCCGGCTTTTGCTTTTCAGCTTTAGGGGTTTCCGGTTCCGGCTTTTTCTTGTCTTGAGGTTTAGACTTTTCCTTTTGGGGTTTCGTTTCGTCTTTCCTGGCTTTAGACCCTTTCTTTTTAGGTCTTTTCTTCTCAAGTTCGTCTACATCGATCTTACCTAAAACGTTCAGTCCACCTACTTTTTTCTCCTCCTCAGGTTTAACTTCCTGTGTTTCCTCAGCAGCTTTTTCTTCTTTCTTAGCTTCTTTCTTCTCTTCAGCCACTGGCTTTTCCTCTGCTGCGGGCTTCTCTTCCTCTGCTGGCTTTTCTTCTTTCTTCTCCTCAGATGTTGTGGTAGCGTCCTCTTTTTCTTCAGCCTTTTTTTCGGGCTTTTCGCCAGGGGATTTTTCAGAAGACTCCTCTTCTTTTACATTCGATGAAGTTTTGGCCCATGAAGAAGAGTTTTTGATAAAGACGGTATCCTCCATATCCTCTTCCTCTTCAACATCATCGATATCATCAGAAAGATCATCTTCCTCCTCTTTCGCCTTTTGTTCATCGTCAAGCGAAACAGATTTTCTTTTACTGTATTTAAGACTATGCCTTTTGGCTTCTTCCTTCACAGATTTCTCTTTGGAATACTCTTTCAGAAGAAGCTCATACATCTCGGGAGTCAACTTTGTATTGGGGTTCGGAGAGATGTCATATCCCTTTTTGTTCAGATAAACCACAATCGTCCCCGTGCTCACGTTGAACTCGCGGGCTGCTTTGCTTAGTCTTATCGGCTTAATCGTATTCGTCATATTATTTTTTGAAATATCCCCTTTTGCTTTTAATGAACTTTTATTGTTCGACACCTTTTCGCGAAGGAAATTATAAAACTCCTTCAGCTTACCATCTCTTCCCATTTAATTAGCCAACCGCTTCTTCCTTTTACTCAAATTCCGATTTTAAAATTCTCAACACTTCTTTGATGGTCTCTTCTTCGAGATCGGTGCGGTTTACAAGTTCTTTTTCACTCAGATCAAGAACGCTCTTAGCTGTGTCGCAACCGATATTCTTCAACACGTCGATGATCCACTGATCAATTTCATCGACAAAGTCGTCGAGAGCAACATCCTCCGAATCAGCACCATCTTCTCTGAAAACATCAATTTCGTATCCTGTTAACCTTCCGGCCAGGCGGATATTGTGCCCGCCCTTACCAATGGCGAGCGACACCTGGTCGTGTTTAAGATACACTTCGGCACGACCGTTTTCCTCATCAATATTGATAGCGGAAATCTTTGCCGGGCTCAGTGCCCTGGTAATATAGAGGCTTACGTTGTTGGTATAATTGATAACGTCTATACTTTCATTTTTCAGCTCCCTGACTATCCCGTGAATCCGGCTTCCTTTCATTCCCACACAGGCCCCAACAGGGTCAATTCGGTCGTCATAAGATTCTACGGCAATCTTTGCTCTTTCGCCGGGAACCCTGACAATGTTTTTCACCGTAATCAGCCCATCATAAACCTCAGGCACTTCCTGCTCAAAAAGGCGCTCAAGGAAAACAGGAGAAGTACGTGAAATAATAATCGTCGGATTGTTATTTCTCATCTCCACTCTCAGCACAACGGCTCTCACCGTATCGCCTTTATGGAAAAAGTCTGCCGGAATCTGTTCAGACTTTGGCAATATCAGTTCAATATCTTCATCATCCCTTACCAGTATCTCGCGCTTCCAAATTTGGTAGACCTCACCGGCAACAACTTCTCCTATCTTATCATGATATTTTTTGTAGATATTATCTTTTTCATACTCGGCAATCTTGGCAGCAAGGTTCTGACGAATGGAGAGGATCTCACGACGGCCAAAGTCCTCCATTTTAATTTCTTCCGAAACCTCTTCGCCCACCTCAAAGTCAGGCTCAATTTTTACGGCTTCAGAGTAAGCAATCTCAAGGTTTTCGTCCTCCACCTTATCATCTTCCACTATGTCCCTGAAACGCCAGATTTCAAGATCACCACGGTCGATATTCACAATGATATCGAAGTTTTCATCCGTTCCATACTTTTTCTTGAGCATATGGCGAAAGACCTCCTCAAGGATGGCCATCATCATCTCACGGTCGATATTTTTGAATTCTTTGAATTCCGAAAAAGTATCTACAAGATTAATTTTTTCCATTTTTATCTACTTTAGAAAGTCACCAGTCCTTTAGCAATGGTTATTTCCTCAAAAGGAATAAACACTTCCACCGGCTCTTCCGACTTCTTTTTCTTTTTATTGTTTTTCTTAAAATCTTCCACTCTCAGTTTAATGCCCTCGCCTTCCTTTGCGTCAAGAAGTGTTCCTGTTCTGCGGGAGCTGTCGCGGGTCATCACTTCCATAGCTCTGCCAATGTTTTTACGGTATTGCCTGTAAACCTTAAACGGCTTGGTAAAACCGGCAGATGAAACACTCAACTGAAAATCTTCCTGGTCCCTGTCGAGGCGGCTCTCCATTTCCCTGCTCATCTTTGTGCAGTCGGCTATGGTCACTTCTTTGTCGGCATCCACATAAACCTCGATGACATTACTCTTCGACACCGTTACTTCAACCACGAAGTAAGAGTCGTCGATAAGCACATCATTTGCAAGATTTTCAATTTCTTTTTTGTTCATGCTTCCATGTATGTAATAAAAAAGAGGACAACTTGTCCCCTCCACCCTAAAACGATAAATCGTTTATCCTGAATTTCCCCTGGCATCCAGTGCAAAATTCGATGCAAATATACAATAAATCTTTTATCTGCAAGAAAATTAGTCGTTAAAACCGTTTTTGAAAGGCTAAATGACCGCTTTT
Organism: Bacteroidota bacterium; assembly: GCA_021767705.1. Classification (GTDB taxonomy): domain Bacteria; phylum Bacteroidota; class Bacteroidia; order Bacteroidales; family JAIPAH01; genus JAIPAH01. Next base: position 7,240 of record JAASSU010000024.1, read on the forward strand.
TCAGGAAAAAAATCAGGCACATAAGCTAAAAAACCATTGAATCTTCCTCAAACGTTTGCATAGAATACTTGTTAGGAATTCAGTCAAACTATAAAATTGCATAACTTTGAACAATTCACAAAAGCACTGATCTATGAAAAGAAAACCAAGACTCAGTTTCTGGCAGATCTGGAATATGAATTTCGGATTCCTCGGCATCCAGTTTGGTTATGCCCTCCAAAACGCCAACGTATCAAGGATTTTTGAAACCCTTGGTGCCGATGTTGAAAACATTCCTATCCTATGGATTGCCGCCCCGGTTACCGGACTAATTGTCCAGCCGATTATCGGGCACTACAGCGATAACACCTGGGGATGGCTTGGCCGCCGCCGGCCCTATTTCCTTTTCGGGGCTATTTTTGCCTCCCTGGCACTGCTTATCATGCCAAACTCGCCTACCTTATGGGTGGCTGCCGGCATGCTCTGGATTATGGATGCCTCCATCAATATCTCGCAGGAGCCGTTCCGCGCCTTTGTGGGCGACCTCTTGCCCGAAGAGCAACGCACCTCAGGGTTCACTATGCAAAGCTTTTTTATTGGTATCGGAGCAGTAGTGGCCTCTGCACTTCCGTGGATGATGACCAACTGGTTTGGCATCAGCAACACCGCCCCTGAAGGAGTGATTCCCGACTCTGTAAAATTTTCCTTCTACTTCGGAGCTGCGGCTTTCTTTGCCGCAGTGGCCTGGACCGTTTTCTCCACCAAAGAATACAGCCCGGAACAAATCAAGGAGTTTGAAGCTGCCGACGAAGCCGAAAAGCAAAAGCAGCCCGGCCTTGAAGAAATTGAAACCTCCGAATCCGTTTCGTTGGATACACTCAAAAACAAGGCCCGCAAGCTGGGCTGGATTTTAACATCGATCGGTGTGCTGACGACCTTGCTGGTATACATCCAGGGATATATGGCCGACCTTTACATCCTGACAATAGGTGTGCTGGCATTTGGCCTCTTTGAGTTGGTTGCCCTGGCCATGCAAAAAACAAAGAAAAGCAAATCGGGGCTGGCTGAAATTGTGAACGACTTTAATATGATGCCCAAGACCATGAAACAACTGGCCATTGTTCAGTTCTTTAGCTGGTTTGCGCTTTTCGCGATGTGGATTTATTCTGTGGCAGGTATTACCAGCCATACCTATGACATGAAGATGGACAGCGAAGTGGTGCAGGAGCTGCAACAAGGGTTAAACAAAGTAACCAACCAAAACACGGCCCTCTACGAAAACTCAGAAAAAATCCTGAAAGAGCTGGACAAATATGCTTTAAAACTTAAGGATCAGGAGCAGGTAGTAGCAAGCATGAAAGTGGTAAAATTCTTTGCCGATGAGGAGCGTGCTACTCAAATGGCACTGAGTGAAAGTACGATGAGCACCATCCACCGCATCCAGGAAGAATATAACTCCGGAGCCGATTGGGTTGGTGTGGGATTTGCCGTATACAACGGTTTTGCCGCGGTGTTTGCCTTCTTACTGGTGTTCCTTGCCAAACGCATCAACCGGAAAAACACGCACATGCTCGCGTTAGTTGTGGGCGGCATCAGCATGATTATGTTGTTGTTTATCAACCGCACCGACTGGGTATTGCTGCTGCCATTTGTGGGCATTGGCCTCACCTGGGCCAGCATCCTGGCCATGCCTTACGCCATCCTTACCAGTGCCTTGCCAGCAAATAAGATGGGAATCTACATGGGTATTTTTAACTTCTTTATCGTGATTCCGCAGATACTGGCCGCCAGTATTCTCGGGTTCCTCGTAAAGAGCGTCTTTAGCGAAGAACCGATATACGCGCTCGTGCTCGGTGGTGCCACATGGTTCCTTGCAGCCGCGCTGATGCCGTTTGTTCAGGACCGCCAAGTGGATTAAAAAAATATTTACGAATGACCCGGAAATCGATCCTGATTTCCGGGTTTGTTGTTTACAGGGTGCTTATGCGCATTTTCAAAAGCATTTTCTTTTTACTTATGTTGCTCTTGTCATTGGCAGGAAAAGCACAGGATTTTTTATTTGAAAAACGCAGGGTTGAATTAAAAGGCATTGATACCTCCGCTGTTTGTGTTATCAGGTCAGAAACCGCCCGGATACTCATCCGCAAAAGCGATTTTATTAAAGAACTGGAAAATGAAGCATTAGCAGAACTGATAAAAAAGTTGCCAGAGCCCATTATTTGCATCGGTGAGCATCTGGACAGTCATTGCAAGTCGGAAGTAAATATCCTTATCAACCAAAGCAACCTTCCGCACCTCAACCAAAAAATCGCTAAGCTTATCCTCACAGGAAATGCCATGATCCGTTTAAAGAACCAGGAAGAGTTTCTTAAAAAAGTGGAGGCCAGGATACATTTCAAGCACAAAGCCATCAGCCTGAGAGAGGTGATATTCTACGACAGCCTCTCACAAACCACCATTCACAAGGCGATTATCACCAGATAGTGTCTGTCCATAAAGTCGTAACAATGTTAATTTCCTCTCCGCTACCCCTTATCCCGAAAGCAATCGGGACTAAAGGGGAACTCCCACACAACCAATAATTTAATTGGTTCTTCCGCCTCGGGCGGAGAGTTAGAGGGGTGAATCCAAGCGATGATATTATAGACAAACACTAAATAAAACTAAGAAACATGTGTATCCCTCTGCCGTATTGAAATCGGGATCGCCGACCGGATGAATATGTTCCCCATCAAAATAATTCCTTAGATTTACATCATTGAAAAAAAGAACAGCTTTTTGCTGATATATAAACGAACGAAATCAACAACCGATGAACGAAATCCATGAAAAGGCCGACCAAATTAACTGGGACGACTATGAAGAAATCATTGAGTTTTATCAGGACCACCAGGAATATTTCGATAATTATTCAGAACTCACCGACCAGGATACCATCTTCAGGTTTATCAGGACCAAGCAACACTATGCCAACGCCCTTTTCCACAAGGGGCTGCATGACAAGGTGCTGCTTTTGATCGGTCAGATGGAGGAGTTACAGCAAAAGCTTGAAAAAAGCCATCCCGACTGGCATAAGACCGATCGGTTTACGCACTTCCTGAAAGGGTTGGTATGGGCGAATCAACGCAAATACCGGCTGTCGCTGCCCATCTTTCGAGAGCTGCTGAAGGAAGAGCCGGAAAACGCAGACTACCGCCTGTGGTATAACCACTCGAGGTTTGGCAAATACAAAGTGATACTAAATATCGCCATTTTGCTGGGCGTGGCTTTTATCTGGCTGCACATGCTCACCGACTTTGAAGAGCAATACGGTATCAACCTGAATGTGGCAGGGATTGCCCTTTTGGTGGCCAGCTTAGCAACCTGGGGCGGACTGAATTACTTTTTATTTAACCGCGGAAAAAGCAAGAAGTAAGATCCGTGTTTGTAAAAGCTTGTTGTTCATTGATTAGAAGCAATACCACATTGTTATGACAAAAGACATCCAACTGAAAGACTTTCCGTTGATTACCTTTGATAAAATCCGCTACGGCGATACGGACCGGCAGGGCCATGTGAACAACGCCTCTTTCGCCACCTTTCTGGAAACCGGACGTGCGGAGCTGTTCTACAAAGAATTGCACGGGCTGCTGCCCGAAGGGGCGACCTTTGTAGTAGCCAATATCAACCTGAACCTGCTGGGCGAAGTGTTTTGGCCCGGAAAAGTGGATATCGGCACCGGTGTGATCCACATCGGCAACAGCTCCATCAAGGTGTTGCAGCACATCTACTACAACGGCAAGTGTGTGGCCATCGCCGAGACCATCAACGTACAGGTAAAAAACAACAAAAGCCTGCCCCTGAGTGATGAAATGCGAGAAGCTATGGGGCGGTGGTTTTTTGATGTGTAAGCGATGTCAAAAGGTTCGTTCTTCTACCCCTACCCTGTCGAAAGTTTTCAGGTCCCAGAATTCAATGTTTGAAATTTGAAGTTGAAGAAAGCGGGGTTGCAAATTCTGCTTGGCGATGATGGTTTAGGCATTCAGATGTCTCACTGCGCTCGACATGACGACGCGTGGGGTGGACAGGAAAAAGGGCGCGCCGACATTTTATAATAATATCAAATGCGTCGGCGCGCCCTTTTTCTAAAGTACTCCAGCATTGCAGTCATCTCGACCGGAAATGCAGAGCGGAGCGGAGCATTGTAGGGAGAGACCTCATTAAATAAAACACCAAATGACAAATTCAATCCTGAAAGAATTGGAGTAAAGAAACCCCCGACAGGGTTTTGAACCCTGTCAGGGGGTGGTTGTTTTTTTTGTTGTTCGGTGCGTTTTTACAACTGCAGGATCAGCACTTTCTTTTCGCCGTTGCGCATGACGTCGACGGAGACGCGTTGTCCGGGCTCGAGGGACTGTAGGCGGTGCATGTATTCGTAGATGTCGCCGACGGGCTTGCCGTCGATGGCTACGATGATGTCGCCTTTCTGCATTCCGCCGCCGGCAGCGGGGCCGCCCTCACGGACGCCGTCAACCGACATGCCCTTTTCGGTTTTGCCTGCATAGTCGGGGATAATCCCAAAGGTAACTTTGAGGCGCGTGCGCTGGTGACCGCGGTCTTTGCTTCCCGACTTTTTAAAGGTCAGTTGCTCTTGCGCCATCATGTCTTCGAGCACCTTGTAGGCAAAGCGCAGCACCTCTTCCTGGGCCTGGTAGTCGAGGCGGTCGGCATCATCGAAAGGAGTGTGGTAATCGTCGTGCGCCCCGGTAGAGAAAAAGAGCACGGGCACATCTTCGGCGTAGAAGGCCGCATGGTCGGAAGGGCCAAATCCGTCTTTCGACATCTTTAGCGTAAACAAATCTTTGTTGAGGTTGTCGTTGAGCAAGGCTTCAAACTCCTTGGCTGTACCCACACCGCCTACCGACAGTGCACGGTCATCCTTTTCCATGCGCCCAATCATATCGAAGTTCATCATCGCCACCATCTGGTCTTTGGGCACAAGGGCGTGTTCTGTGAAGTATTTCGAGCCGAGCAGCCCCATCTCTTCTGCCGCGAAGGCAATGAAAACAATGTTTTTGTTTAGTGAACCCTTGTTCGCTGCCAGCTTTCCGGCCAGCTCAATAATTCCGGCCACTCCGGAGGCATTGTCGTCGGCGCCGTTGTGGTATGCCGAGGTGTCGGGCATGCGCGAGCCGGAGCCCGGGCCGCCCATGCCGAGGTGGTCGTAGTGCGCTCCCAGCACGATGTATTCATCGCTTTGCGGGGCTTCAATCATCGCCACTACGTTTTGGGTGATGGCTTTTTCCATGATCACTTCCGTGGATGCTGTGACCCTGGTATCGAGGTCAAAGCTGTGGGGTGACATGTTCGCGGTAAGCTTTTCTTCGAGCGAGGCCACTGTTTTTTCCGCTTCAGCGAGAATTTTGTTGGCTACCTTGCGGGTCACCGAAATTACGGGGATATCGGCGGCTGAAGCTGTTTTGTCGTAAAACATCCGCGGAAGCTTGTCTTTCTCTTCCACGCCGGGAGGAGTGACAAAGATGACGCCTGCAGCACCGTGGTCGGAGGCATTGACCACCTTGCTGCGCTCCATGGCGTAAGGGATGTAGAAGCTGCTCATCTTATCGGGCTCGGGGTCGCCACGGAAGATAAGCACCCACTTGCCTTCGGCATCCAACTGCTCGTAGTCGTTCCAGGTGATGGTATCGGTGTCTATGTCGAAGCCATATCCCGCAAAAGCCACCTCGCCGCTAAAGGAGGTGTTTCCCGAAAAGGACATGGGGATAAAATCTTCGTTGAGCTGGGCGGTGTAATCGCCAATGGTCAGGCTGTTATCATCGCCGGCCGACACGTTGTTGACCACCTCAAAGGTCTGGTATCCGTTGTTGGCCATCAGTGTGAGCCCGTAATCCTTAAACTGCTGGCGGATGTAGCCGGCCGCCACCTCCCCTTCCGGCGTACCGGGCTTGCGGCCCTTCAGGGAGTCAGAGGCCAGGAAGTAGGTATGTGCTTTGAGTTCATCAGCGGTGATCTCCGCTGTGTTCTGGCTCTGCACCAAAGGCATCCATCCTGCCATCAGAACCAGAAGCATCAGTAAGTTCCTCATCATGGTATTATTCGTTTTTATGATTGTTTACAAGATTTTTTTCATCGCAGTGGTCGAATTCAAATTGCAGCGTAACGTGTTCAAAGGCAAATTTATCAAATAAAAGCTTTTCGATTTTATGCTGCATTTCCGTTGATTCCGACACTAAAATATCTTTCTCCAGGTCGACATGTGCTTCGAGGTGGTACTGGTTCTCGCTCAGTGCCCAGGTATGAACGTGATGAATGTTGTTGATTCCGGGCAGTTTCTCCACTTCCGTCTTCACGTCGCGCAGGTCAATCCCTTCAGGGGTGCTCTGCATCAGGATGCTCAATGTTTCCTTCACGATAGCAATGGCTTCCTTGAGGATGTATATCCCGATAAGGATAGTAACGGCGGGGTCGATCCAGTAAAGGTCATAGAAATAAATCAGCACGCCGCCAATGATAACAACCACTGAGGAAAGCGTGTCGCCAATCAGGTGCAGGTAAGCCGCCTTGATGTTGAGGTTGTGAGAAGAGTCTTTATGCAGGATAAGCACTGAAATGACGTTGGCTGCCAGCCCGATGGTTGCCACCACCAGCATGATCGTGCTGTCGATGGTAGCAGGATTATAGAAGCGCTTGATGGCCTCTACGAAAAGGTACACCGAAATAGCGATGAGCACCATGGAATTGATAAAGGCGCTGAGTATCTCGATGCGTTTGTATCCGAAGGTCTTTTTGCTGGTGGCGTCGCGCTTGCTCACGCGGTTGGCAATGTAAGCGAAGAGCAGCGCCAGGCCATCGCCCAGGTTGTGGAGGGCGTCCGACAGCAGCGAGAGGCTGTTGGCCAGCAGTCCGCCCACCACCTCGGCCACGGCAATGGCAAGGTTAAGAACCACACTGATTTTGAGGTTCCGGGTGTTTAACTGATTGCTATGAGAATGCGCCATACGTTTTTCGGATCTTCCGGCAAATTTAACAGTTAAGTGCGAGACTTCACGTTTACGGATAAATCCATCTTGTTTTTCCTGATTCATTTACAGATAAAGCGGCGTTTTGTTTTGAGGGGAACAGGATTTGTTTGGGGGCGTTGTTAATTTTATACGAAAACAAAACTTTGTCGTGGGGCTGACAGTTATTTGAGTTGGTGGGGTTTAATTTTGAAAATAAAAAGATGAGATATTTATTGATAATTTTTGTGCTAAGCCTGTGGTCGTGCAGTGGCGATGAGGACATATCCCCTGCTGCTTCGGAAGTTGGCGGCAATGGGGCGTGGGCCATACCTGAGGAAGAGGTGGTCAATGACATGTCGGCGATGGATCGGATTCCATCGGTGGACACGCCGAAATTTATTCCTGCCAAAGATTACGATGCCCTGGTTGATGAAAGCCGTGTGTTTGTCTACAAATCTGGTGGGGTGGTTAAAATTTACCCGAAAGGGCCACTTTCTTCGCATGAGATTGTCAACGACAAAACGCTTGGCGTGGCCCATGCCATTACTTATTGCCCCATCACGGAAAGTGGCATTAACTGGAACAGAACTATTGATGGTAAGGAGACCGAGTTTGGTGTTTCGGGGATGCTTTACCAGGCCAACCTGATGCCTTACGACAGGAACAGCGGGAGCATCTGGTCGCAGATGTTGCTTAAGGGTGTTCATGGCGAGCATATCCACAAAGAAGCAGAGGTTTTGCCACTGCTGGAAACCACCTGGAAAACAGCCAGGAGCTATTTCCCTGAGAGTAAGGTGTTGCTTACGCATGACACAACCACGTGTGAGGATTGCCAGCCGAAAAATATTTTGGCTTCTCCGGGTGATTTGGTATACGGAGTGCCGGGCGCCAAACAAACCCCACTCATAGAATTCAGTGCTTTTAACGACAGTATCAGCATTTTTAAATCGCGTTTTCTTAACCGTACGCACTTGCTGGTAGGAAGCCAAAACCTACAGTTTATTGTTGCTTTCAGATTAGATAATGACATGAGAGATCGGACTTTTGTACCTGTCAATAATCATCAGCAGGCAGTGGTCAAAGATGAGAATGGAAATTTCTATAACCTTTTCGGGGAAGTGGTTTCCGGACCGGAATCAGGTGTCCGGCTCGAAATGGCCGATGGATTTATGGCCAAGTATTTTGCCTGGCAGGATTTTTATCCGGATCACTATTTTATAAAGTGATGGACCTAATTTTATGTTTTGTGCTGGTGTGCAAAACAAAAGCTTTATGATAGTGGTATGCTGGTACTTTATTTAGACAACCTCTAAATTCTGTATTAACTTTTAGAAAAAGCTCCAAGACAAAGATTTTAATTAATTTTGCCACTGAACACAATGTTCAAACGAACTGAAGTTTTAATTAAAAATAAGGAATTACTATGGCTTACGTAATAACTGAAGATTGTACAGCTTGTGGAAGTTGCATCGACGAATGTCCGGTAGACGCAATTTCAGAGGGCGATATTTATAAAATTGATCCTGACGTATGTACCGATTGTGGTGCTTGCGCAGATGTTTGCCCCGTAGAAGCTATTCATCCTGAATAAACCAGGGTTGGACAGAGATATGCAGGGTTGCCAAAAATGGCAACCCTTTTTTATTTCCCAAAACAAAAAAGCGCCATGATGATGACGCTTTCTTTATTACTTAAACGCTTTCTTTAGTTGGGTGACCCACTTTTTGATCCGTTCGGCAGATTTTTCGGGTTGAACATCCACGTCAAGGACGAGGCCAACAAACTTTCCATCGCGCTCAGCCTTGGAGCTGTCGTAATAGTAATCTTTGGTGGGCCATCCAGTGCCCACTATTTCGGCGTCCAGCTCTTTCATGTGGTCGTAGAGCTTTCCGAGCGAATCGGCGAAAGCAAAAGGATAAGCTTCCTGATCACCCAATCCGAACAGTGCTACTTTTTTCTCTTTCAGGTTGGCTTTGTCTAACTCCTCAAAAAAGTCATCCATATCATCCTGCACTTCGCCGGCACCCCAGGTAGAGCCGCCAATTATGAGGTAATCGTATTTTTCAACGGTGCTCTTGTCGGCATCAGTAACATGAATCACATCAGCTTTGTCTTCACCGAATTCATTCATAATGTCCATGGCTGCGGTCTCTGTATTTCCCATGGCGGAGGCGAAAAAAATTCCTATTTTACTCATCTCTTTAATGTATTATTATTCTGGATTTACACATTGTTAACAACTTCCCGCTTCATGTGTTCATAAAGCGCAAACGGTTTAAGCGAACAACTTCTGTTATTCAAAAGCAGGATAAACATATGTTTCACCGTCAGTTTTTCAATTTTACTCCAAAATAAATCATCCGTGGATAAGAAACTCCGTAGATATATCCGGCGTCGCGGTTAATACCTGCATCAAAATCATCCTGGTAATGATTCAGGATGTTTTTCATTCCTGTAAAAACGATAAAATCAACATTGCTATCGATGTGGAAATGGCGCTCCACACGGACGCCAAGGTCGAGGTATGGATTGCTCTTCTCAATGATAGTATATTCATTTTCCGGATTGATCAGGTGCGGAAGATCCATCTCGCCTGAGTAATTCCCGTTAAGGGTAAGGTTCCAATAATGGTTTGGTTCGGCATTGAAAAGGAAATAACCATAGCTGTCGGGAGTGCGCAGGATGTTGTTAGTGGTAACGGCCTGGCTTCCATCTTCAGATTCCCACACCACTTCCTCTTCCTTGTACTTCGACCGTTGAAAGGTCCATCCAGCAGAGAAGGATACTTTTTCGGAGGGCGCTATTTTCCCTTCCAGGTTCACACCATAGACTTCTGCGCCATGGCCATTTTTGCGGAAAAGGTAAGCCACACCTTCGTCATCCTGCTGGATTTCTTTGACGAATTGGTTGCTGAGCGAAGTGTAAAATCCATCAATCATGAAATAAGTTTGCCATTCACCAATTGCACTGGTGTTGTCAAGCGATAAGGTAAAGCTTTGCGAGCGCTCTTCCGTCAGGTTTTCGCTGTTGATTGTTCGCACCGCGCTGGCCCCTGACACTTCAATATGCAAGTCCTCATCAAAAATCTGTGGTGCCCTGAACCCCTGCGAATAAGTGGTTCTTAGTTGTGTGGTGCTGTTCAGGCTCAGCAATAAGTTTGCTCTCGGACTGAGAATTATTTTATCGAGCAGGCTGTTCTTATCTGCCCTGACACCGGCCTTGAATTTGGCACCCTTCAGATCCCATTCGCTCTCGGTGTAAATACCCATATTGTTATATTCCTGTCGAAAGATAGGCAGCACGGCTCCGCTGTTCAGTTTATCATCTTTCAGGTCGGAGTACTTAAACTCTGCTCCTGCCGAAAGTGTGGCTGATGCGAACAGCAGCTCTTCGAGATAGCCTGTGTATTGCATCCCCGTGATATTGGTCAGTTCTGTGGTTTGCCCATATGCATTAGGGTCTTGCCCTGCCCCGTAGTAAGTTTCTCTGTCGATATGCTGAAAGCTGTTGTAAAGGCTGATATCATGCCTGAGGTTACCGCTCAGGTAATCGTATGTGATCGTTCCTCCGTTGACAGCCGAGCGCACCTGCTCAGCGATATCCGCAAAGTGGGCAGGCAGGTCAAACTTGTTACCCCCTCTGCGGAATTCACCCAGGTGGTGGTATTCAAGAGATATTTTCTTGCGCTGATTGATGCGGTGGTATGCTCTTAATCCGAAGTTCGTGCTTTTGATTGCAAACACTTCTGAAAAATCATCCTTAGTTTCATTGACGCCGTCACCATCAGCATCCCATAAGGCATCCGGATTGGCATTGAAAGGATCACGATCGCGGTGCTGAGCAAACAGGAAGAGCCCGTTTTGATAATCGTCAGTGACTAAGGAAGCATTCATCGAAACGACATTGTCGGTTACCCCATCACTGATTACTCCTTGTGTGGCGGAAGCATTAAATGAGTTCTTAGTAGGCTCTTTGGTAATAATATTAACTGTTCCGGCTATGGCGTTCGATCCATAGAGCACTGACCCACCACCCCTGATGACTTCAACGCGCTCAACCATGCTGGCTGGTATCTGCTCCAGTCCGTAAACACTGCTCAAAGCGCTCATCACCGAATGCCCGTCAATTAAAATTTGCGTATAAGGCCCTTCCATTCCGTTCATCCTGAGTTGTGTAAATCCGCAGTTCTGACAGTTGTTTTCTACGCGAACGCCAGGCTGAAAGTTCAGTCCTTCGGCGATGTTGGCAGAGTGGGTCTTTTCGAGCATTTTGCTTTCGAGCACATTAACCACGTTGGTTGCATCTCTTCGGCTCACTTCGTTTCGGTTGGCGGTAACCACAATTCCTTCAGCATTAATAAAGTCAGGGGTCAATTCGAAGGTAACCTTTTTTGTCTTTCCGTCTTCAAAAGTCATTAACACCTCTTTCGACTTATAACCCATTGCTTGCACTTTAATTGTATGCTTACCCGCAGGTAAGTTTAACGGCTTAAAATGTCCAGAATCATTTGCTGCAACTCCCAGGTTTGTGTTAACCACCACAACATGAGCATAAGGAATAGGTTTACCGGTATTTTCATCAATAATCCGGCCCGATATATTTGTCTGATGATTTCCACTTTCGTGATTGTTATCCGCATATTTCGACATTTCACTCTCAGGTGCATAACCTGTACGGTGTCCCTCCTGGCTGTTAGCTAAAAACGTAAACAACAAAAAGAAACTGATAAAAAAGAATGTTTTGATTTTCATGATACTGACTTATTTTAATTACTATAGCGTGCTTCTGGCACATACTTCACCCATCATCACTTTTAGGCAAAAGTGATTAACCACTAAAAAACTGTATTAAAAAATTAGCTATAGCAATGAGGGAGGAGCCCGCAGATGAAAATACTTACCATAAAATGCTTTAGGGATATACATTCTGTAAAGTATCTTCTTTTTCCTTTTTACCAGTGACTCAAAACCAAAGGCAATGAGGAAAATTCCAAACACAAATACCAGGTGATTATGATCAAGCATAAGTACCTGTGCACCTTCATGCTTGTGATTATCCACCGGAAAAGGAGTTGTAGAATGTTCTCCAGGAGAAAAGGGATGTGCATGCACCACCAGCATTCCGTTTGGCAAGCGGTGGTAGTGCCAGTTAGAATAATAATTGTGTAGCATCCAAACAATGGATGCTATAATTAATATTCGTCCGAGGTTTTCAGCAGCCCTATTCATTTTAACATTTTATTATGAAACAAAAGTATAAAGGCTGGGCAAGCAAAATATCCCTAAATCATGGTATTTTTTATTTATTTACATCCGACGGTTCGATAAGATTATTAATCAAAGCATAAACCGTGAGGCCTGATACCGTTTGGATTCCCAGTTTTTTTGTGATGTTCTTGCGATGGGTTATTACCGTATGAGGGCTCAGGAAAAGGACTTCAGCCACCTCTTTATTTGTCATGCCTTTGGCCACCAACTTCAACACATTCTTTTCGCGATCAGAAAGATCACGCTCCTCAGAATTGGCCATCACCTCATCGAGCCATTCATTTTTCCACAAGTTCAGCTTTTCTGCCATCTCCTCATCTGTAACCCGGCAATAAAGGGAGTCTGTAACGTAAGGCACATTTTCAGGAGGAGTATCCTGCTCATAAATAGTTATAAGATACAAATCCGAAACCTGTTTAAGCAGCTTTTCATCGCCGGAAAACTCTTTTAGCGATGAATGTTGTAAAAAAACAACCGAAAACTGGTTAAAGGAATAACTCTCCCTAAAATCTTCCGGCGTCCTGAATTCCTCGATAATCAGTGATGAATCAAGATTATTCAACAGAAAAGCCCGCAGCCCCCTCCTGAGGATCATAGCCTCTGATATAATGGCTATTTTGGTGTTTTCCATGGCTTTATTGTTGGATGTAAATCTTTCTTAGATAAGCTTCTTTTTCTGCCACAATAGGAACAACCAAGCGATCTTCGAGCAAAGCATGATCATTCAGATCTTTTTCAAGGTTAAAGAGCTCTATCAGAATTTTATGGCATAAGTGTGGATCGTCGACCGGTGGCAGGTACTTGATGATGATATTCTTTAAATCATATAGTTTCTCCTCCACATTGTCGTGCTCACTGGCAAAATCATTGATGCTGTATTCTTTCATCTCGTCGATAAGATCTTTCGATACTTTTTGATGCCTGAACGCTTCCGTCACTTTCAATACATAGGGAAAAACCGCTTCTTCTTCGCGTTTGATATGCGTTTCCAGTTCCTGCCTGTATTCCTCAAAAAAATTGTTGAGTATAACTACGTTCTTTTTGTCGAGGCTACAGTTTTGAACCATCTCGTGAATCAGTGATTCTATTTCAGGAATCTGCACTTCCAGGTAGTTGGTATGCGTGTTCTTTAAGTATTCCACTGCCTGCTCGGTTGGGAATGTGTTAATGTCGCTCGAAGGGATATAATTCTCATCCACAAAACTGTTTACAATCTCTATGAAAAATTCACTGTCCAAATTATATTCCCTGCAAACCTCTTCTACCGATTTATCGCCAAAACCCAACTTAATCCCAAACCTGTCGATAACATACAGCAGCAGATAATTCATGTGCACAGCATCTGCAAGCTTCATCCTTTTCGAAATCATAACTAAACTGTTTTATACTGATTTTGATGCAAAACATCCGGAATTACTGTTCCGGCATCTTTCACCTATAATAAAAGGTGCCACTTTGTAACCATGATAACACCTTTGCATTTCTCACTGCAAAGATAATTATTTAGAATAGTTTTAATTAAACAAGATTGAAAAGCTTCCATTTTTCGAGATTGTTTACTTTTGCAGCCAAATTATTAAAACATGAAAGCAGTTGATATCGCTGCTATCATTAATCAAAATTGACAGATTGCCATCTCATTCATTAATGGTTAACTTTGTTTAAAAGATGATACAGACCATAAACACCATAAAAGCACTTCAGGAAGCTCTGAAGAAAGATCGTAAAGAAGGCAAAACAGTTGGCTTTGTGCCCACCATGGGAGCTTTGCATGAGGGCCACCTGAAGCTTGTTGATCATGCCAGCGAAGAGAATGACATTGTTGTGGTCAGCATTTTTGTCAACCCTATCCAGTTTAACAACAAGGAAGATCTTGAAAAGTATCCCCGCGATGTGCAGGGCGATATCGATAAACTGGAGAAACACCACACGAATTATGTTTTTGCTCCTTCGGTAGATGAAATGTATCCTGATGAAGTAACCAAGCACTACAACTTTGGTACTTTGGAAAAGGTGATGGAAGGGAAATTCAGACCGGGTCATTTTAATGGCGTGGCGGTAGTGGTTCACCGTCTGTTTGAAATCGTTCATCCCGACAAGGCCTATTTCGGGGAAAAAGATTTTCAGCAACTGGCCATTATCCGCAAGCTGGTAGAAACGGAGGACTTGAGTGTAAAGATCAAAGGAATTCCTACTATCAGAGAACATGACGGCCTGGCAATGAGCTCAAGAAACCAGAGGCTTACACAGGAAGAAAGAAAAAAAGCTCCGCTCATCTATCAAACGCTGTGCAATGCATCTGAAAAGAAAAACAAAGAAACAGTTGAAGACGTTAAACGTTATGTTATTGAAACACTGAATAAAAATGGTTTCAGTGTAGAATATTTTGAACTTGTTGACAGCCAAGACTTACAGCCTGTCAGCAATTGGAATGAGGCGGAGAGCCTGCGTGGTTGTATCGCTGCATTCCTCGGAAATGTCAGATTAATTGATAATATTGCATTTTAAAATAAAGGAAGAGAACTATGAATGTTGAAGTCCTGAAATCGAAAATACACCGGGCTACGATAACTCAGGCCGACCTGCATTACATCGGAAGCATCAGTATTGATGAAGACCTGATGGAAGCTGCGGATCTGTTGGAATTTGAAAAAGTACAGGTGCTGAATATTAATAATGGCGAACGTCTCGACACTTACGTTATTAAAGGTGAACGAGGCACAGGTCAAATCTCGCTCAATGGTGCTGCAGCGCGAAAAGCAGTAGCCGGCGACCTTATTATAATTGCATCCTACGCCACCATGGACTACAACGAAGCAAAGACTTTTGAACCAAAGGTGATCTTCCCTGATGAGAATAATAAAATCTGACGCGTTTGAAAAAAAGATTACTTAACATTTTTCAGTTTCTTTTTTTCCTGGGACTTGGCGTTTTCTTTATCTGGCTTTTTTTAAGAAACCTCACGCCGGGTCAAAAAAAAGAAATCTACGACTCTTTTGTCCATGCCGACTTTACATGGTTTTATTTATCTATGATTGTTGGTATTGCCAGTCATGTATTCAGGTCATTGCGGTGGAAAATGCTGTTGAAGCCCATGGGCTACAACCCGAAAAACCTGAATATCATCATGGCGGTTTTTATCGGGTACCTTGCTAACCTGGCACTTCCCCGATTAGGCGAGGTGAGCAAATGCGGCGCTTTAACGCGTTACGAAAAAATCCCCATCAACAAAAGCATCGGAACGGTAATTACAGAACGAGCCATCGATTTGCTCACACTTATCGTGCTCTTTGCCATCACCATTGCCATCAATTTCGACAGGCTACAGAATTATATGAATGAAAAAATCTTCGACCCTGTAGCTATGAAACTCGAATCCCTGCAAAATCCGAATATTGTATTCTACATTGTAGGGATTTTCATTTTGCTGATGCTGATATTGCTTTACAGAATCAGACGTCGCTACCAGCATAATTATCTTTATATTAAGATAAAAGAAATGGTAAAAGGGTTTTTAGAAGGCCTGAGTTCATTGAAGAGCATGGAAAAACCCTGGCTCTTTATCCTGTACACCGTTTCAATTTGGGTTTCATACTGGATGATGACTCATGTGGTTTTCTACTCGCTCACTGAAACTTCTGTGTTAAACCTCAATGCCAGCCTCATTGTTTTAATGTTCGGGTCGATTGGCATCATAGTGGTACAGGGCGGAATTGGTATCTATCCTGCCATCGTAGCTGAAACATTGGTATTGTATCATATACCACCATCTTCAGGATATGCGATGGGCTGGCTGCTCTGGACCGCTCAACAGTTGATGATTGTTGTTTTAGGTTCAGCCTCTTTTGGTCTTTTGCCGGTTTTGAATAAAAAGAAAAAGACAGAAAATGACACAGCTTGATATTTTAAACGCAAAAATTGTTGATTTCGAAAGCATACAACCACATCTGGCAAGAATCCGTTTCAGGAAAAAAAAGATAGTCTTTACCAACGGTTGTTTCGATTTGCTGCATAAAGGACATATTGATTATCTTGCTAAAGCCAGTGATATGGCCAACTTCATGATTGTCGGTCTCAATACCGACAAATCTGTTCGAAAGATAAAAGGCAAAGAGCGCCCTGTGCAGGATGAGCAATCCAGAGCACTTATCCTGGCGTCGCTATCGTTTATTGATTACATTGTTTTATTTGATGAAGAAACGCCATACAACCTCATAAATCTTGTGCAGCCCGACATCCTTGTGAAAGGCGCTGACTACAAGCCTGAGGATATTGTGGGTTACGACATCCTGAAAAGTAAAGGAGGAGAAGTAAAAACACTTGATTTTGTGGATGGGTATTCTACCTCTTCAATCATTGAAAAAATAAAGAGAAGCTAAATTGGCCAAAGCAAAAACCAGATACTACTGCCAAAACTGTGGAGCCCATTCCTCGCAATGGATCGGAAAATGCCCTTCATGTGGCGAGTGGAACACTTATGTGGAAGAAGTTATTGAGAAAACATCTTCAAAAGCATCTTCACGATCTGGTGCCAAAGAAAAATCGCTTCCGCGGAAGATCAAAGACATCACGTACAATCGTGAAGAACGTATAAATCTCAACAGCAAAGAGTTAAATCGTGTATTGGGTGGAGGGTTGGTCTATGGCAGCATTGTTTTAGTGGGAGGCGAACCGGGGATCGGCAAGTCAACGCTCCTGCTTCAGATGGCTGTTTCGCATACAAAGCTGAAGGTATTGTATGTTTCCGGCGAGGAAAGTGAACAACAAATCAGGCTCCGGGCTGAACGCATTGGATATCAAAACGACCACTGTTTTATAGTAACAGAAACTGATCTGGACACTATTATTGGGCA
>JAASSU010000162.1 GCA_021767705.1 Bacteroidota bacterium
TCGTCCTGAAAAGAAAACTAAAGAAGATTTCGTAGATTTTTCATCACAGGAAGCGGATGAATATTTTGTCAGGTTTCAAATCCATGTGGCGCGGGTGGAGCCCGGCGACCGGGTAGGAATCACAGGAAACTGCAGCACCCTGGGAAACTGGGATCCTGAAAAAGGGCTCCTGATGACCAACGAAGACCATCCGAAATGGCGGAAAGAAGTCAGGCTGAAGAAAAAAGACCTTCCCCTTTACTACAAGTATTTTATCTATAACGAGCATTCCAAAACCGTCAGATTCCTGGAAGATGGCAGCGACCGTTTCCTGAACTTCAACAACGTACGAAAGAAAAACAAACTTCTAATCCGTGGCGATGAGCGTTTCAGTTTTCCCAGGATGCCCTGGAAAGGTGCCGGGGTAAGCATTCCTGTATTCTCCCTCCGGCGCCAGCAGGGCTATGGTGTGGGAGAATTTACTGACATCAAAGGGTTGGTAGACTGGGCCAACAAAACAGGAATAAAGCTGCTGC
The DNA here is from genome assembly GCA_021767705.1 of Bacteroidota bacterium. GTDB lineage: Bacteria > Bacteroidota > Bacteroidia > Bacteroidales > JAIPAH01 > JAIPAH01. Next base: position 516 of record JAASSU010000162.1, read on the forward strand.
AACTCCTTCCGGTTAACGACACCGTGGCCACCCACACCTGGACCGATTCTTATCCTTACGCCGCCATTTCGGTTTACGCCCTCCACCCTATCTACGCCAATATTGAAGAGATGGGGCGGCTGAGGTCCGAAACAGCCAACCGAATCGTAAAAGAGCGCGGTCAGCACCTTAACCAGGGAAAAACCATCGACTATGACGGTGTGATGCAGCTCAAGTCGAGATACTTCAAAATGCTCTTCGATGAGCAAAAAGATTCATTCCTCAAGGACAAAGACTTCCTTGAGTTTTTTGACAAAAATGCTTACTGGCTAAAGCCTTATGCAGCCTTCAGTTACCTCAGGGATTTGTTTAACACGCCAAACTTCGGCAGTTGGGGAAAATACAGCAACTTCAAGGAAGAACAAGTGGAGGAGATTACGGATGTGAACAGCGATCATTATGATGACATTGCTATCCACTATTTTATTCAGTACCATCTTCACAAACAATTACTTGATGCCGCTGACTACGCCCGCAAAAACGGAGTCATCCTTAAAGGAGATATTCCCATTGGGATTTATCGCCACAGTGTCGACGCCTGGGTCAAGCCCGAGCTTTATCACATGGACAAGCAGGCCGGCGCTCCGCCCGACGACTTCAGCTTTAAGGGCCAAAACTGGGGCTTCCCCACCTACAACTGGGACGAGATGGCCAAAAATGGCTTTCTGTGGTGGAGAAACAGGCTTCAGAAACTCTCTGAATACTTTGATGCTTTCCGCATTGACCATATCCTCGGCTTTTTCAGGATTTGGGAAATTCCTTACGAGTCGGTAGAGGGCATTATGGGTTACTTTAACCCTTCGCTGGCATTCCACCGCAATGAGCTGGCCGAACGCGGCATCCACCTCGACGAGTTCAGGATGTGCCAGCCCTACATCCGCGAGCATTTCCTTTACGAACGTTTTGGTGACCTCACCGATGTGGTGAAGCAAGAGTATCTTGATGAATACGCTCCCGGACAATACAAGTTAAAACCGGAAGTATCGACACAACGCCAAATAAAGGATCTGCTTTCACCCGAACCTTCAGACGATTCAGCTGAAAAACAACGTAAAGAGCGCCTACGCGACGGACTCATGAGCCTGGCGGCCGAAATCCTCTTTATCAGGAACCCCTACGATCCGCATGGCGACAGCTTCTTCCCGCGAAGCACCCTGCACTATACCAATTCTTTCAGAGAGCTGGATGAAGGGTTGCAAAATGCCATCAACGAGGTTTACCTCGACTACTTCTATCGCCGCAACGAAGACTACTGGAAGCAACAAGCCTACTTCAGGCTCCCGGCCATCAAAAAAGCCACTAACATGCTGATTTGCGGCGAAGACCTGGGCATGGTACCGGCAAGTGTTCCCGAGGTGATGAATAACCTGGGAATCCTGAGCCTGGAGATTCAGCGCATGCCGAAAAACCCGCGCAAAGAATTCAACCATCCGAACGATTATCCTTACCTGTCGGTGGCCAGCCCGTCGAGTCATGATATGCCGACGCTCCGCAGTTGGTGGGAAGAAAATCCGGGACGATCGCAACGGTTCTTCAACAGTATTCTGGGCAATGAAGGAAATTCACCCTTCTACTGCGAGCCCTGGGTGGTGAAACAGATTCTGGACCAACACTTCTATTGCCCCTCGATGTGGGCGGTAATCCCTATCCAGGACCTGATGGGTGCTGATGGAGAAGTTAGGCGTGTGGATCCCAGGGAGGAACGCATTAACGTGCCTTCCAACCCAAGCCACTACTGGCGCTACCGGATGCATAAAACACTGGAAGAGATGATGAACCTCGATGATTTCAACAACATGGTTTATCACCTGGTGAAAGATTCAGGCCGGATGAACGCTTATTAAAAAAAAAGCGTCCCGGAGCAACAGATGCTCCGGGACGCTTCTTATTTTCTAACCCCTTATTTTTTCGGTGTAAAAAGGTAACTAAACCCGAAACTTACAAAACTATCCGGTGCATTCTCTGACAAGCCAACACCACCCGAAATATCGAGCTGAAAGTTATTTTCTACCAGGTATGTAAAGCCGGCATCAAACTGATGAATGTTCTCATCACTTTCCATGAGGTAGCCATACGATTCCACAAAAAGTCCAAGTTTATCGGTAAGCCCTGCCCCCAATACTACAGAATAAAAATAAGCGGCTTCCGGACTCACACCATCCCATTCTGCACCAAGGTTGTATCCCAGCGAGAACCTGTCTGAAAGCGTGTGTGCAAAAGCCATCCGAATGGCCGGCACCACATTGCCCGGATCCATGTCTCTTCCGGCGGTCACAGGCCAGTCGAGGCTCGCCAGTAAAGCCATCTCAGGTAAAAGGCCTTTTTCCTCAGTCATTTTTACTTTCAGGCCAGTGTGCAATGGACTCAGGCCCGAAAGACTGCTCTCCATATCCGTAAGCCTGCTCATATATTTCTCATCCGAATAGCCCAGCCCCAAGCGGAATTCGGTATTCTCAAAAACACCTATCCTGAAGAGTGAACTATTATATATGTAATTATCAAGCTCATAGCTTGCTGTTTCATCCATTTCAAGCGCAAACCCGGTTTCAAACTGAATACCCTTAACGGGAAGCACAGATGCTGACTCCGTCTGATCAGGTCGGTCGGTTATAATCTCTTCCTGCGCTGACGCGCTAAGAGTTATCAATAAAGAAATAATAAGTATAAGATTTTTCATAGTTACTGTTTTCATACAAAGATATTAGATATCGGTTACACCTGTTTAGAAGTTCAAATAAAAATCCTTCGTGAGTTGCCTGTAAATATCGGTGTAGCTGCTGTCCGCATTGCGTATGACAATTTCTTCCTCCCTGGTAAAAATTACATCTTCGCTGTTTCTATACTCTGCAATCCTGCGGTTTGGTTTTCTTCCCTTAACGGGAATAACATTCAAAATATAGTTTTCTGAAAAACCAACCTTTAGCATCTCTTTGGTTAAAAAGCCGGATTCCGTAACCGGAAGTATCACCCAGACACTGCCTCCCTTACGGATTAACCGTGATGTTGCGGAGGCAAAATCCCGGAAAGGAAGCTGATCGTTGTGGCGGGCATTATGACGCGAAAGCTCTGGCGATGCCAGTGACTGTTGAAAAAACGGTGGGTTACTGATAATCAGATCATAGCTCTGCGCTTCCTGCGCTGCAAGCTGCTGCAACGAGAGCTCAAATGCTTTCAGCCTCCCTGACCAGGGGCTGTTTCTGAAATTTTCTAATGCTTCTTTTACTGATGGTTCGTGAATATCCACAGCGTGAATGGTAGCAGAGGATTTTTGAGCACAGGCCAGGGCGATGACCCCGCAACCCGTACCTGCATCGAGGATGTGATTTGCGCCATTTACATCCGCAACGGCCGCCAGCAGCACAGCATCAGTCCCCACTTTCATGGAACTCTTCTGATGTTTGACGCTGAACTGCTTAAACCTGAAATCCATTCTTAGTCAGTTTCCTCGTTTTTTTGGTTCAGATCAAGAAGGCCGTCAGGAAGACGCGTTCTGATGACCTTCGATTCCGGATCAAGACCCAGCACAATACTTTCAGTAACAGGAATCAGTACTTCGTCATCCCTGTATGACATCACCAGGATTTCATGCGCCGGATTCTCCAGAACTTCCACAATCCCGCCCAGTTTTCCGTGTTCCTCATCCAAAACCGTAAACCCTTCAATGCCATGAAAACTTTGAAGCGCTTCATCGGGCAGCTCCTCTACAGGAATAAAAACCTCTTGCCCGGAAAGCTTCTCAGCCTGCTCCGGACTATCAACATCGCTGAAATGGATATGGTAACGCTGATCGGAGATTGCTTCAACAGACCGGATCATGAAAGGCACAAAATCGGGCGGCAGGTTAACAAACAATGCCTTTTGTTCAAAAAGCAAATCCTCTGTTATTTTCTCCCTTACGAAAACCAAAACCCCTTTAGTACCAGTGGTTTTAGACAAATGACCGCAATAAAACAAGTCTTCCCTGAACATGGTGATAAGTTTCTCCAAAAATAAAAAAGGTTGATGAAAAAACTCCACCAACCTTCATTAACCAATAAACCTTAACCCTATTATTCTTTCTTCTCTTCTTCAGAAGGCTTCTCTTCTGCTGGCTTTTCTTCAGCTTCAGCTGCAGGAGCTTCTTCTGATGATTCTTCGTCAGCACTTTCTTCCGTTTCTTCTTCCTCAGCCTGTTCGGCCTTTTGCTTAGCTTCTTCCTCTTCTCTGCGCTTTCTGAGTTCCTGAGCGCGAAGTTCATTTACTTCCTTCTCTTTGGCTAAGCGAGCTTTTTGCTCTTCAAGGGTTTCATTCAACACTGCGTTTGCAGCGTTTTCAATTTTAGCTTCCTTCTCTTCCATCCACTTCTTGAATTTCGCATCGGCCTGCTCCTGAGTTAAAGCACCCTTGTTCACCCCTTTCTGGAGGTGGTTTTTCATCATAATACCCTTGTAAGAAAGAATCGCTCTTACGGTATTTGTTGGCTGCGCTCCCTTTTGGAGCCAATCTAATGCGCGATCGAAATCGATATCAATCGTAGCTGGTTTTGTAACAGGATTATACGTGCCAAGTCTCTCAATATATCTTCCATCTCGTGGTGCACGACCATCCGCAATTACGATGTGGTAAAAAGCTCTTTTTTTCTTACCACGTCTCTGCAATCTGATTTTTGTTGGCATAATTTGTTAATTTACTTTAAATATACGCTTTTAAAAAAGGACTGCAAAATTGCGACATTTTTATGAAACAAAAAAGTATTTCTATCAAAAAGTACTGAAAAAAAGCAAGTAAGATTTATCAGACTGGCAAAGAATGTCTTTTTCACTTTTTTTCAACAATCGGCCTCTAACGCAAAGAAAGGTATTAATTTTATTCTCTGAAAAATATTTGAGGCGTCGTTTTTTATCCTCCTGAATTTCAATAAGGGAACTTTATGTTTATAATTTTTGACACGGAAACAACCGGACTTCCACGAAATTTTAACGCACCTGTGTCCGACAGTGCGAACTGGCCACGCATGGTTCAACTGGCCTGGCAGGTGCATGATGAGAAAGGTGATTTGGTGGAAGCCTTTGACTATATAGTTAAGCCTGAAGGGTATGAAATCCCGTACAATGCCACCAAAGTTCACGGCATCACAAATGAAAAGGCCGATGCCGAAGGAGTGGAACTCTCGTGGCTCCTGCACAAATTTAATGAGGCGCTCGGCAAAGCATCATTTGTTGTAGGCCACAACATTCAGTTCGACCTGAATATCCTGCGTGCGGAGTATTACCGGAAATCCATCGAGACACCGATGATGAACATGGGAGCTCTCGACACCATGGACTCCTCGACCAACTACTGTCAGCTTCCCGGAGGAAAAGGCGGCGGGTTTAAACGACCTAACCTCACCGAGCTGCACCAAAAGCTCTTTGATGAAAAGTTTGATGAAGCCCACAACGCCACCGCCGATGTGGAAGCCACCGCACGGTGCTTTCTTGAGCTGGTGAGGCTGGGTGTTTTCACCTCCGACCAGCTGCGCTTCACGCCCGGGCAGGCCAGGAATTTCAGGGAGAATAACCCGGATGTGGTCAAGCCTGCCGGCGTATCGGTAAAAGCACAAGTCAACAAACCTGACACAAAAACCAAAGACCAGCCACTCAAGGCAGACACCAAAGACCTGGGAAAAGCGGCGGATGTGAGCTTCAGCCACCTGCATGTCCACACCCAGTATTCCATCCTCGATGGTGCCGCTAAAATCAGCAAGCTGGTAAAAAAAGCTTCGCTCGACAACATGCCTGCGCTGGCCATTACCGATCACGGCAATATGTTTGGAGCAAAAGACTTCCATCAGAATGTGATGAGCCACAATGCGGAAGTGGAGAACGCCAAAAAAGCAGATCCGGAAAAGATCAATGAAAAGATTGCCAAATTAAAAATTGAACTGGCTAATGAAAACCATTCCGGGAAACGAAAAGAAATAAAAGATGAGATAGCGGGAGCCGAAAAGGAATTGGAGGAGATGAATATTCTCCGCAAGGCAAGCATCCTCAAGCCAATTATAGGATGTGAATTTTACGTGTCGCCCCGCAGCATGCACAAAAAGGAGGGTAAAAGCGATGGCAGCGGCCATCACCTTGTGCTGCTGGCCAAAAACCTGCAAGGCTACGAAAACCTTCTGAAGATGACCAGCCTGGCCTATCTTGAAGGGTTTTACTACCATCCGCGGATTGATAAAGACCTTTTGAGACAACATAAGGACGGACTCATCGCCTTATCGGGATGCCTTGGCGGGGAGCTGGCCCAGACCATCATGAACCAGGGGGAGGAGAATGCCCGGAAAGTGGTAGAGGAGTTCAAGGAAATGTTTGGCGAGGATTACTATTTTGAACTGCAAAGGCATCCCAGTGAAGACCCCCGGACACAAAATGTTTTTGAAGACCAGAAGTTTGTAAACGGCATCCTGCTCAAGTTCAGCCAGGAATATGGTGTGAAGACAGTAGCCACCAA